>NZ_AKZL01000054.1:0-31083 GCF_000282755.1 Shewanella sp. POL2 | reverse complement strand
GCTGCAAACTGCCGAGATGGCGAATAAGATCGGCCACCAGCCCCAAACCATCGGTGTTATCACCATAAATTGTGCCATCGGCCAAAAAACTTAAGGTATTGACCGCCCCCGCCAGTGTCGCTTCGGCGCTTAAGCGATCGCAGAGGGCAAAGGCTTGCTCTTTAAAAGGCACTGTCACATTCGCGCCCTTTCCTCCCGCCTGAAAAAACTGCTCGTAAACTCGCCTCAAAACCATCAATGGGCGCCAGAATCGCTTCATAACTCAGGGACTGCTGCGTAAGGGCCGCAAACTGTCCATGGATAAAGGGTGATTTACTGTGACCTATCGGATTGCCAAACACGGCATATCGATCAAGTACTGGCGTAGTTACTGAGGGCATATTTGTCATCTGCGGGATTCTATTGGCTGTGAATGGCATGCAGTCTAGCGCGCTTTTAGGCGGTAGCACAGCCTAGTGGCGAGCCTAAGTTGTTGTACCTAACTTTAGCCTTCGGTTTCACAGTGACATTCAGGCTATAATGCGCGCATCGAAATTGTAGACAGCAATGCAGTTAGACCTATGAACTGGCTTAAAAAGATTTTTAGTAAACACACAAGCGTGTCGGATGACAGGGATCCGAATCAGTCTAATGCCTATGATTTAATTGGTGGCGACAAAGTGATCCGCGCGATTGCCAATAGTTTCTATCAGAAAATGGCAAGCTCAGCAGAAACACAAGCCTTATTCGCGATTCACCGTGCGCCGATTGCAGAGTCGGAACAAAAGCTCTATGAATTCTTAAGTGGCTGGCTAGGCGGTCCGCAGTTATATCAGCAAAAGTATGGTCATCCCGCATTACGCGCTCGGCATATGCCCTTCGCTGTCGATGAGACAATGCGGGATCAATGGCTATTTTGCATGAAGTTTGCCATTGAAAAACACATAAAAAAGCCAGAGCATCGCGCCGCTATCTATGAGGCAATTTCAACTCTGGCTGATCATATGCGTAATCAATAAAGTGCAATGACGCTACTCATACTGATACCCGTTGCTTATACCCAATCCCGTGGCTTGAGGTAGTTATCGTAAAGATCTGCCTCTGGGCTGCCCGCCTCTGGCGTATAAGCATATTGCCAACGCACCAATGGCGGCATTGACATCAAAATAGACTCTGTGCGGCCACCGGTTTGCAGGCCGAACAAAGTGCCTCTGTCGTATACCAGATTGAACTCAACATAACGGCCGCGACGATATAACTGGAACTCACGCTCACGCTCACCATAGGGAGTCTCTTTACGACGCTCAACAATCGGCGCATATGCAGTTAAGAAGCCGTTGCCCACCGCCTGCATAAAATCGAAACTCTTATCGAAGCCTGTTTGGTTTAAGTCATCAAAGAACAGACCGCCCACACCGCGGGTTTCATTACGATGTGGCAGGAAGAAATACTCATCACACCACTTCTTATACTTAGGATAAACATCGTCACCAAAAGGCTGGCATAGATTTTTAGCACTTTGATGCCACTCGCGCACATCTTCTTCGAAAGGATAGTAAGGCGTTAAATCGAAACCACCACCAAACCACCAGACAGGATCCGCGCCGTCTTTATGGGCAATAAAGAAACGCACATTAGCATGGGTGGTTGGAATGTAAGGATTTCTTGGATGAATCACTAAGGAGACACCCATGGCCTCAAAGCTGCGACCCGCCAGTTCAGGGCGATGAGCCGTTGCCGATGCGGGCATCGCAGCCCCTGTCACATGGGAAAAGTTAACCCCGGCTTGCTCAAATACCGCACCTTGGGTTAAGACCCGACTGGTGCCGCCACCGCCTTCGGTGCGCGTCCATGAATCGGCTGCAAAGCTTGCTTGCCCATCCAACTGCTCAAGACCCGCACAAATTCGATGTTGTAGATCGAGTAAAAATGCTTTTACCACTGTCGCATCTGGCACACTCATAGCTTTTATCCTTATTTTTATTAATTAGTTACTGTCCGTTGCGCAAAATCTTGCCACTTCGAGCATCAACAATGGTGGACGGCTGACGCTGCTGACCTAATTGGCCTAGCACTAAGGCATCTATTTTGCCTTCAAAAGCGTTGAGAATGTCATCATCACTAAGTGCGGGATCTTCGCCGGCTAAGTTGGCACTGGTTGAGACGAGTGGTTTACCCAAGGCTTGGCACAAAGCCCGCACACCTTCATGGGCGGAGACGCGCACGGCGATAGAATCAAATTCACCGGATAAATAACGCGAGACATGCGGTTTAATCGGCATCACAAAGGTAAAAGGCCCTGGCCATTTAGAAAAGGCAAACTCAAGCTGCTCGGCGCTCAACTGTGATTCATCAACATAGTCTAATAACTGGGAAAACTCGCTCGCCACTAAGATAAGGCCCTTCTGCCAAGGACGTTGTTTTACGGCGAGTAATTTTTGAATGGCAGTATCATTATCTGGGTCACAGCCTAAACCATAGACGGCTTCAGTGGGATAAGCGATAACGCCACCGTTTAACACTACGTCTTTAATGTCAGAGGGGTGCAGCTGTAACATCTTAGGATTACCTTATGGATTTAATCGTTTTTCCAAACAAATTTTGGCATCTTGGCTACCCCATCCATGGTTGGACAGGGATTATACCTAAGGCGGTTTAAGCGGCCAAACTTTTAGAGAGATCGATCACACTAAAGCGCTCGTTTGTATTTACAGCTTTTTTGCGGGCATTCTAAACGCATTCCCGCCGCACCTTTACGCTCGACTAAAATCCCAAAGCCACAACTCGGGCAGCTTTCGCAAACGGGTGGATAATTGACGATAAACTTACATTTGGGATACGCGCTACAGGCATAAAAACTCTTACCAAAACGGCTGGTTCGATGCTCAAGTTTACCCGTTTTACATTCAGGACAGGCCACCTCAGGTTTATCGCTCTCCTGATCAGGTCTTTCAATATGAGTACAATTGGGATATTGGGTACAGCCGATAAAAATGCCAAAACGCCCCGATTTAACAGCCAACTCATGGCCGCATGCGGGACATTTAGAACCTTCAATCACTTGGGTTTCAATCGATTCGTGCTGCACTAAAGGACGAGTATATTCACAGGTTGGGTAATTATTACAGCCGATAAAACTCCCATGCTTACTGTGTTTTACCGACAACTCGCTGCCACATTCGGGGCATAACTCGTATTCTTTTTCCAGTGCATGCTCATGGGCACTAAATAGTTGTTCATCGATCTTAGACATAATCATTTACCACTAGTCATTGCGGCTAATCCGCAGATAACTCACCGCACAGGTCTCAACAAACATATGGCATCAAAAAAGGAGGGCTAGCCTCCTTTCTCATTATTTATCACGTCGCAACACTTAAGAATGTAGCCGGCCTTCTTCAGGCTGCTCAAAAATTAAATCTTCCATTTGCTCATAGGCAGACTCATGGCCGGGCGCATTAAACAGCACCATCAGAATAACCCACTTAAGATCTTCGAGGATCAAGGCAGGCTCATCAAGCTCCATGACTCTGTCGATCACCATCTCACGGGTTTCGACATTAAGCACTTTAACTTGCTCTAAAAATAGCAGGAATCCACGGCACTCCACATCCAGCTTTTCCATTTCGTCTTTGGTGTAAATCCGAAACGAATGCTGATCATGATTACACAGGTAAGGCTTATCCCCTTCCTGTAACTCTGCCAGACGCTCCAACCAAGTTAAGGCTTTTAAAATCTCCGACTGATGAAAACCAGCGCGAGTGAGTTCCTTGGTTAACTCGTCTTCATCAACTAATAGTTCGACTTCACTGTGAACATAGTTTTCAAATAGATACATGAGGATATCAAACATGGCTAGCTCCTCTTTACTCTGACGTAACCACCGGGTACTGCAACAACCCAACCTTGCAACTCAAGTTCAAGCATTTGTTCTAACACCAGATCTATCGTTTTCCCACTATGTTCAACTACAGCATCAATTGTTGTAGTTTCATAACCTACACTAGCTAACAGCGATGAAAATGGCAAATCACAAATCTCACCTTGCTGTATATGGTGGCTGGAGTAGAGTTCTTCAAGATGAAAGGCTGTCAAACTTGCCAGCTCTTCCACTATATCGGCCGCGCTTTCCACAAGTTTTGCCCCATCACGTAATAAATCGTGACAGCCTTGGTGAAATCCTCCTAGGATGGAGCCAGGCACGGCAAACACCTCACGCCCTTGCTCCATAGCCAACCTTGCGGTGATGAGTGAACCACTTTTGCGACAGGCTTCAACCACCAGCGTCCCTAAAGCAAGACCGCTAATGATGCGATTTCGTTTCGGGAAATTGCCCGCAAAAGGCCCTACATCTGGCCAAAACTCGCTTATTATACAGCCTTGGCGCTGAATATCCTCATAAAGCTGCTTATGTCGGCGCGGATAAGTAATATCAATCCCAGTTCCCAGCACGGCAAGCGTTCTTCCTCCGTGGTCAACACAGGCTTTATGCGCCGCACCATCTATCCCCATCGCCATGCCGCTACAAATACTAAATCCTAGCGCTGACATCTCTCGAGCCAATTGATAAGCCACCTGCAACCCACCAGGAGATGCATTACGGCTGCCCACAACAGCAAGAGATGGAATCGCTAGTGCCTCGACGCAGCCCTTAACAAACAAAACGCAGGGTGGATCGGTTAATTGTTTTAGCAGCGGAGGATAAAGCGGATCGGAAAAGCAGACTAAATGATGATGTGCCGCCTGTTGTTGCCACTCTAAAGCAGCATCGACTTTTTGATAGTCAATAACCAAGCTGTGGAGCTGATTGTCAGACAAAGGGAGCGAGTGTTTCTCATGCTCGAGCCTTTGCCTGAGGTCGTCCACATCCATGTGCGTTAATAATTGTTGTGTCCGAGCGGGTCCGAGCCCAGATACCGCACTAACAATTAACCAATCAACCAAGTTTTCAGAGATTATTGACCTCTAAAGGCTAAGGAATCTGGGGCGATTAATTTATCATCGACCCGCACAGAACGCTCCGTCGATACAATCAATCCTAAACTTGCTTTATCAAACACTTTGAATACTAATAACTTACCATTGTAAACATCAGGCATTTTGAGTGCCCTGTCAGATGAAAGTGACGCAACCACATTGTCATAGGCTGTCCGTTCCATCGAGGGCACAGGTTGGCCATCGTTATTAATCACGATTTCTTCGCCATCGCGATAAATGGAGAATACCTCGCCAGGCTCAATACCGTCCTGCGTACCTTTATCAAGATAGACAACATTGAGTTTACCGGCTTCGCGCATTTTCGACTCGATGGCCAATATGGTCGCTGGCGTCTTAAGTTCTGCGGGTTTTGGCGTAAAGTAAGCTGACATTAACGCTTCATCCTCCATAGGCAACACCCTAAAGCCCGCTTTGGTTTCACGGAAATTGCTCAGAATTTTTACCTTAGACACTTTGCCAGACTCAATGACTTGGCCCGTGGATGCCAGAATCGCTTCCTGTCCTAGCGCCTCGCCCGTTTCTTTATTAAAGAATTCTCGGCCTCGCTCATAGACTCCTAACTTTTGATGCAAAGGTAATTCGCTATTGATATAAATCACATCACCAACAATATGATGGCGCGACGGGCTTTCACCGCCGAGTACCATAGGTTGCATGCCTAGCCAGCTAGCATCAACCACACGGTTTTGAACGAGATAGTTTTGGATTAATGCCAAATCAACCGCAGGAACCGCATTGCTCTTGGCAATTACGCGTCCCTCTGGAGTTTTGCGAATATGGGGTTTTGCTTCACTGGCTCCAATACTCGCACTCGCGCCATTAAGCACTAATCTGGGTTGACCATCGATAAAGACTAAGGTGAGTTGATCACCGGGATAAATTAAATGAGGATTGGCTATTTGAGGGTTAACATCCCATAAACGTGGCCACTTCCACGGATCATTTAGAAAGGTTGCAGAAATATCCCACAGGGTATCGCCCTTCTTTACCACATATGACTCTGGATACCCTGCTTTCAACGTGAGAGTGTCAGCGTAAACCAATGTGCAATGAAAGGTCATTAACGCAAGTAAAATTAGCCGTTTCATGGTGCGGTCCATGTTGTTTAGCCCTTAAATCGAGCTTTTACTGTTATTGATAGGCACTAAAGATTAAAATTAACCCATTAGCCTCAGTCAGTATAACCAACTGATTGAGATTTGACAGACTTGTTAAGAGTTTAAGTATGGCACTATTAAAAGTTTTACGCTTTCCCGATGAAAGATTGCGAACTCAAGCACAACCTATCACAGAGTTTACTGCTGAGTTGCAAACTCAAATCGATGATATGTTCGAAACCATGTACCAAGAAAAAGGGATTGGTTTAGCCGCGACCCAGGTTGATTATCATAAACAACTGATCGTCATGGATTTACAAGACGAGGTTGAACGTCCTAAAGTCTTTATCAATCCCGAGATTATTGCCAGTAGCGGTGATTTCTGTAACGAAGAAGGTTGTCTGTCTGTCCCTGGTATCTATGCCAAGGTTGACCGCGCCGAATTTGTTACCGTTAAAGCTCTGGATAGACACGGTAATGAATTCACCGTTGAAGCCGATGACCTATTTGCGATTTGCATTCAGCATGAAATGGATCACCTGAAAGGTAAGTTATTTGTCGACTACCTGTCGCCATTGAAGCGCCAACGGATCAAACAGAAACTTGAAAAAGCGGCCAAACAAGACGCCAAATAAGCATTAGGATCAGATTTGAAACCACTCAATATCATCTTCGCCGGAACACCGGATTTTGCCGCTCGCCATTTACAGGCGCTGATTAACTCACACCACAATGTGATTGCTGTTTACACACAGCCGGATAGACCCGCAGGGCGCGGTAAAAAACTCACCGCCAGCCCAGTGAAAGAGCTCGCGCTCGCCCACAATATTCCAGTTTATCAACCCGGTTCGCTACGCAAAGAACCCGCGCAGCAAGAACTGGCCGCCCTTAATGCCGATATTATGGTGGTGGTTGCCTACGGTTTGATCCTGCCTAAAGTCGTGCTTGATACGCCACGTTTAGGCTGTATCAATGTTCATGGTTCAATTCTGCCTCGTTGGCGCGGTGCGGCGCCGATTCAACGCGCATTGTGGGCAGGTGATAAAGAAACCGGCGTGACGATTATGCAGATGGATATCGGCCTAGATACGGGTGATATGCTGCTAAAAACCTACTTGCCAATTGAAGATGACGATACTTCGGCAAGTCTTTACGAGAAGTTAGCCCAGCAAGGACCCGATGCGCTACTGCAAGCTCTCGAGGGTTTAGCCAACGGCACCTTAGCCGCTGAAAAACAAGATGAAGCCTTAGCGAACTACGCCGAAAAACTCAGTAAAGAAGAAGCGAGGTTAGATTGGACTAAATCAGCAACCCAATTATGGCAAGAAGTCCGCGCCTTCAATCCATGGCCTGTGAGCTACTTTGAGCACCAAGGCAATACTATCAAGGTGTGGCAGACCCAAGTCAGCACCACCAGCAGCAATGCCGCACCCGGCACTATTATCAGCGCCAGTAAAAAAGGTATTGAAGTCACCACCGGCGATGGTGTGTTAACCCTGCTCAGCATGCAATTACCCGGTAAGAAACCCCTCAGCGTTGCAGATATTCTCAATGCCCGCGGCGAGTGGTTTACCCCAAATACTCGTCTCAATAACGAGGCGCAATAATAATGATGAACTTGCGAGCACTGGCGGCCAAAGCCATCTTCGACGTATTAGAAAAAGGCGTGTCACTTTCAGTTGCCCTGCCAGAACAGCAAAGGCATCTTGCTAGTGGTAAAGATAAAGCCCTGCTCGCCGAGCTCTGCTACGGCGTAATGCGTACTTTGCCACAAATAGAAAAACGCGTTGCCGAATGTTTGGCCAATCCCCTCAAAGGTAAGCAAAGGATCATCCACCAGCTATTGATTGTTGGCTGTTATCAGCTTTACTTCACCCGCATACCAAGCCATGCGGCCATATCCGAAACCGCTGAGGCCTGCCGTCAGTTAAAGTTTGAGGGAATGGTAAAGGTCGTCAATGGCGTGCTGCGTAATATTCAGCGCCAATTAACACCGCTTAGCACAGAGTCGGAGACCTTAAGCTACAACACGCCGGGCTGGTTAATTAAGCGCTTAAAAGCCGCTTATCCCGATCATTGGCAAGAGATAATCCAGCAAAGTCATGAGCGTCCACCCATGTGGCTACGTAACAATCGCCTCTCCCAAAGCCGCGATGAATATCTTGCCGCCCTCAGTGAGCTTGAGATAGAAGCCAGTGCGGGCCTGAGTGATGATGCAATCCTGCTTGCCCATCCCAAGGATGTGGCGACATTACCACGCTTCCACGAAGGTGCAGCATCAGTGCAAGATGGCGCAGCCCAATGGGCAGCGACCCTGCTGGCTCCGCAAGCCAATGAACTGGTTCTCGACGCCTGTGCGGCACCGGGCGGTAAGAGTTGCCATTTACTCGAACTTGAACCTAGCATCAAGCTGGTCGCCGTCGATTTCGATGCCAAACGTCTCGAGCGCGTGCAACAGAACCTTGACCGTTTATCATTAAAAGCGGAAGTTATTCATGGCGATGCGGCCAATATCGACTCATGGTGGCAGGGTGAACAATTTGATCGTATCTTACTCGACGCACCTTGCTCAGCGACGGGCGTTATCCGCCGCCATCCCGATATCAAATGGTTACGCAAAAACCATGACATCGAAGAACTGGCCGAGCTGCAAAGACAAATTCTCGATCACTGCTGGAAGTGGCTCAAGCCCGGTGGCACACTCCTGTATGCAACTTGCTCTATTTTGCCGCAGGAAAATCGAGACCAAATTAGTGCATTTTTAGCCAGAACCGCAGATGCTAAGCTAGACACACTTGCCCAGCAGGCTTCAAGCCAAGATATAGGTTGGCAAATCACGCCGGGACAACACAACATGGATGGGTTTTATTACGCCCGTTTATTGAAAGCGACCCATTAGGAAGTAAGCAAGGCCATGAAAATTATCATATTAGGTGCGGGTCAAGTTGGCGGAACCTTGGCCGAAAATTTGGTGGGTGAAAACAACGATATCACCATCGTCGATAGCGACAAATCCAGATTACGCGCCCTGCAGGATAAATATGACCTTCGCGTCGTGGCGGGCCATGGTGCCCACCCCGATGTGCTCAAAGAGGCTGGCGCCGAAGATGCCGACATGCTGATTGCTGTGACGAACAGCGATGAATGCAACATGGTCGCCTGCCAGATGGCCTACAGCCTATTTGGTACACCGACTAAAATCGCCCGTATTCGCTCCGAACCTTATCTAGCGATGCGCGATAAATTATTTATCGACAGTGAGACCAAAAATAGCGATGGGCGTCCTCGCGGCGGTTTTGTGATCGATGAACTTATCGCACCTGAACAGTTAGTGACCGCTTACATTCAACGTTTGGTTGAGTATCCCGGTGCACTGCAAGTGCTCGAATTTGCCGAAGGGCGCTTAAGTTTAGTTGCGGTGCGCGCCTATTATGGCGGCCCTTTAGTCGGTAATGCCTTGGCCGCGCTTCGCGAGCATATGCCAAATATTGATACCCGGGTGGCGGCGATTTTCCGCCAAGGTCGCCCTATCATGCCCCGCGGTACGACTATTATCGAAGCCGATGACGAAGTATTTTTCGTGGCCGACAGTCGCCATATCCGCGCGGTGATGAGTGAGATGCAAAAGCTGGATAACTCCTACCGCAATATCATGATTGCCGGCGGTGGTAACATCGGCTTAGGCCTGGCTAAACGCCTCGAGCGCACCCATTCAGTCAAATTGATTGAACACAAGTTCGAACGCGCAGAGTCTCTATCCGAACAACTTGAAAACACCACGGTATTTTGTGGTGACGCCTCAGATCAAGAGCTGCTACTCGAAGAACATATCGACCAAACCGATGTGTTTATTGCCGTCACCAACGATGATGAAGCCAATATCATGTCCGCCCTGCTAGCCAAGCGCATGGGGGCGAAAAAGGTGATGGTGCTGATCCAGCGCGAAGCATATGTGGATATTGTGCAAGAAGCTAATATCGATATCGCGATTTCACCCCAGCAGGCAACGATTTCAGCCTTACTGACCCATATCCGCCAAGGCGATATCTGTAACGTGTATTCCTTACGTCGAGGCGCCGCCGAAGCCATCGAAGCCATTGCCCACGGTGACTCCAGCACCTCTAAAGTTGTTGGCAAGGCCATTGGCGATATCAAGCTGCCGCCGGGAACCACTATTGGCGCAATTGTGCGGAATGAGGAAGTGTTGATGGCTCATGATAAAACAGTGATTGAGCAAGGGGATCACGTGATTTTGTTTTTGGTAAACAAAAAATTTATCGGCGAAGTCGAGAAGCTGTTCCAACCTAGCGCCTTCTTCTTTTAAGTCATCATCCTATGCTGAACTTTAGACCGTTATTGTTTATTTTAGGGCTGTTTTTATCGATGTTAACAGCCTTTATGTTAGCGCCCTTACTTCTTGCCGCATTCAACGGCGAGGAGACCGTAGGCTCTTTCATGTTATCGGCTTTAGTCACAGGGATTTGCGCCAGCCTGTGTTTGCATAACGGCCAAAGTAAGGCCATTAACCTCAATATTCGAGATATGTTTCTGCTCACCAGCCTAACTTGGCTGATCGTGAGTCTGTTTGCGGCTATGCCTTTTACGCTTTACCACGGTATAGGTTATACGGATGCCTTCTTCGAGACCATGTCCGGTATTACCACCACAGGTTCAACCGTGCTCTCAGGGTTAGATACGATGGATCACAGTATCTTAATCTGGCGCTCGTTATTGCAATGGCTCGGTGGTATTGGCTTTATCGTGATGGCGGTTGCGATTCTGCCCTTCTTAAACGTTGGTGGTATGCGGCTGTTCCGCACTGAGTCATCGGATTGGAGTGACAAGGCAGTTCCTCGTACCCAAAGCATGGCTAAGCATTTATTCTTTATCTATATTTTACTGACTATTATCTGCTGTATTGCCTACCATGTTGCAGGCATGACGTGGTTTCAAGCCATCAACCATGCGATGACCACACTGTCGACGGGAGGCTATTCAACCTCAGATAATTCGATGGCGGCGTTTTCAAATTCAGCCCATTGGGTTGGCGTTGTGTTTATGGCGGCGGGAGGTTTACCCCTGCTGATGTTTGTGCAGATGATCCAACAGCGCGATTTAAGCGTTTGGAATGATGCCCAAGTCAAAGGCTTCTTATTTTTTCTGACCTTTGTTTCTTGCTTTATTGGTGTTTGGTTATGGCAAACCCGCGATATCGCCTTGATTGATGCATTACGCTTATCCAGCTTTAACGTCGTATCTGTTGTGACCACAACGGGCTATGGGTTAACCGACTATGGTACGTGGGGCGCATTTGCTAATATCGCTTTTCTGTTCTTAATGTTTGTCGGTAGCTGTTCTGGCTCGACCTCTGGCGGGATCAAAATCTTCCGCTTTCAAATTGCTGGCGCCATTATGCGCGAGCAGTTAAAGCAGCAATGTCATCCCAATGGGATATTTAGGGAGCGCTATAATAACCGCCTGATTAGTGAGGATATTGTGCGCTCGCTGATCACCTTTGTACTGCTATTTATGTTTGTGATTGTTGGGCTTTCGGTGATTTTGGTGTTGACAGGGCTCGACCCCATGACCAGTTTTACTGGCGCAATTACCGCAGTCACCAACGTTGGCCCAGGACTTGGGCCGATTATTGGCCCAGCGGGTAACTTCTCGACACTGCCCGATCTGGCTAAGTGGGCGCTTGCATTAGGTATGTTGCTAGGACGCTTAGAGATTTTAACTGTGGCCGTACTATTCCATCCCAGTTTTTGGAAATACTAGTCGTATCAGTCATCAACTAAAAATGCGCTCACAGAGCGCATTTTTATTAGGCGGGCTCAGCAACCTTAGCCAAAGTCAGCAAATGGTCGGCATAGACCTTCACATCTTCCCAGTCGGTATAATCGATCACCGCCTTAGGATCCGTTGGCCCTTTGGTGATTTTCATAATCAATTGGATCATTAATCTGTCGTACCAAGGCCACGAAGGGTAATCCACCTTACCAGCAATAATCTTCAAATCGGCGGGAGTCCAAGGTGATAAGGTTATGAATTTTTGCAGGTATTTATTGTTCTCTGGAATACGTTTTTCAGGATTACGCGCCACCACATTGACGCAGAAAAAACTGTTTGGCAACGCACTCAACGCTTGCGAATGTTGTTCAACAAACTGGAATACGCTCTTGTCATAGGTACCATAGAGTACGCAAGCCCCCAAAGCCACCAGTTGATAATCGGGCCAGTTAATCCTTGTTGCAGCCGCACTATTGATGTCGACTAAGTCAACCTCAGCACCACGCAGAGTCAATTGCTGCGCGATTGCATTCGCAATCTTGGCCGTGTGGCCACCACGGGTAAAATAAAGCACCAAAATGCGTGTCATGGGGTATTCCCGTTCCGTTAAAGTGTGGCACCATTGTGGCAATCATCTGTTAAATAAACCCCTGATAGGATCACAAATCAGCGTTGTCTCATATTCTGAAATGCAAAAATTGAGATCTGAATTGCCGAGCAGTATGATTGCGTATAGAAACATGTTCAATTAGAATTATCTAATCAAAAGCGATCAAGTGAGTACCTTATGCAAAATGATATAGATGTAAATGCAATGGTAACTAATGCGGAAAGTGCGGCTAAATGGCTTAAAGCTATAGCGAATCCTTATCGCTTAATGATTCTGTGCCTTTTACTGGATAAAGAGCTGAGCGTGACGGAACTGAATGCGACAGTTCCTTTAAGCCAATCGGCACTATCACAGCATTTAGCAGTATTGCGAGCTGAAGACTTAGTCGATACCCGTAAGAGCTCCCAGATTGTGTATTACAAGCTTAAGAATGAACAAGTCACCCAAGTGATTTCCATTCTACATAGTCGTTACTGCGCGGTATAAATCGTTAAACGACGCCATGCAGTCATAAAGCCCTAGCTGAGACTAGGGCTTTATCATTTTTACAGCTTGCTAAAGTGCGTTCCGAAGGCTTCGACTTTACCCCAATCGGTAAACTCGAAGGTGCCCTTCAGGTCAGTCGGCCCCTTAGTCATCCACATGATAAAGCGGATCATGGTCCGGTCGAATAAACTATATTTAGGATAATCAATCTTGCCTGCAAACACCGCCAATTGCTGTGGTTGCCACAGCGATAATTTAAGGAACTTTTGCATGTAAGGATTGGTTTCTGGCGTGTTCTTTAATGGCTTACGCGCCACCACATTTACAGTGAAAAAACCGTTAATTTTTGCACTTAACACCGCGTGGTTGCGATTTACAAACTGATATAGCTCAGGTCTATGTTTACCATAACGAATACTCGCACCAATCAGCACTTTATCGAAATCGACAAGACTTAAGGCCTCGGCCTGTTCTAAGGTGACTAACGACACCTGCTCACCCGCTTGTTCGGCAAGCGTTTTGATTTTTCGGCAAATTTCCAGTGTTTGGCCATCGATTGTCGAATAGATTATTAATGTCTGCATATCAATCCTTCCAGAAAGTTGGCGTGAACAAAATCAACAAGGTAAAGACTTCGAGGCGACCAAATAACATGGCCACCACCAGCACCCATTTGGCGCCATCACCGATACTGGCATAGTTACTCGCCACTTCCCCAAGCCCTGGGCCAAGGTTATTTAAACAGGCAGCGGTGGCACTAAAGGCCGTAATATCGTCCAGCCCCATGGCCATTAGCGCCAACATACACAGTACGAAAACTAAAGCGTAGGCAGAGAAAAATCCCCATACTGCATCGACGACACGATCTGGTAACGCCTTGGAGCCAATACGAATTGAGAACATCGCCTTAGGGTGAACCAAGCGCTTAAGTTCACGAGAACCTTGCAACAGCAGCAGGATAACTCGGATCACCTTTATCCCGCCCGCAGTTGAACCACCACACCCACCGATAAAGCTTGAGAAGATCAACAGAATCGGCAGGAAAAGCGGCCACATATGGAAACTTTCAGTACCAAAGCCAGCAGTTGTCGCCACCGAAACCGCTTGGAATAAGGCGTGATCTAAGGTTTCTTCTGGCGAGTCATAAATCCCTGAGTGATAAAGGGTTAAGAAGCAAATCGCCGTCAGCACCAACTGAATTGCCACCAGCATCTTGAACTCAGTGTCTCGAAAATAGACTCTAAAATTGATCCCGCGGCGCGAAAATGCCGCAAAGTGCACGCTAAAGTTCACTGCAGAGACTATCAAAAAGAATACGCAAATCAGATTGATTACAGGGCTGTTAAAGTAGCCCATACTGGCATCGTGGGTCGAAAAGCCCCCGATGGCGATGGTCGAAAACGAGTGACACACGGCATCGAATACGCTCATCCCCGCCAGCCAATAGGCGCCAGCACAGGTGATGGTTAGCAGTAGATAGATGTACCATAACGCCTTAGCCGTTTCGGCAATCCTCGGCGTCATCTTACTGTCCTTCACAGGCCCTGGAATCTCGGCGCGATACAGCTGCATGCCCCCAACTCCAAGCACAGGCAGAATCGCCACAGCTAGAACAATGATCCCCATACCGCCGAGCCATTGCAGCATATGTCGATAAAACAGAATGGCCTTAGGTAAGGAGTCCAGTCCGACAATAACGGTGGCTCCTGTGGTAGTTAGTGCGGAGAATGATTCGAAGAAACTATCGGTCCAGCTGAGATCGGGTTGGCTTGAGAAGATAAAGGGTAAGGCACCGATGGAGCCAAGCACTGTCCAGAACAAAACTACGATCAGGAAACCCTCGCGAGTTCGTAATTCCTCTTTGCAGCGACGATTAGGATACCAGAGCCAAAAACCGATAAATAAGCTAACAAAAAATGCCTGAATAAACGCAGTACCACCGCCATCGTTATACCAAATGGCGATTAAGGCTGGCGGCAGCATAGTGATGGAGAACAGGCCGATTAGCAGGCCTATGATTCTTATTATGGTTTTGTATTGCATTCCGCGTGTTCAATTATTCCATTGGCTGCAAAGGTATTTTCAGCATTTTGCATATTTTGGCATAATTTACGCAGGCATCACAGCTCAAACTCTGCTCGCAGGCTACCCTGACTCAACGTTGCCAGTGATTCATTCAATATACCCTGTTGCTGTTTGCCTATTTCAAAATGGATATCAACGGCTTCGGCAAATTGCTTATCGATGATCACCGCTTCTAACTGTTGTAATAAATGTTCGACATCCCTTAATTGGGTGTAATCACAATGCAGTTTGGCTGGATAACGTAATTGCTTCAATCGCGTCGGCAATTGCCCTAAACCTTGGCGTAATCCCGAAGTATAGGCACGCACTAAACCGCCCACACCTAACTTAGTACCGCCATAGAAACGCACCACCACGGCACCGACTTCACCGAGATTCGCGCCTTGTAATACTGCGAGCATTGGACGACCAGCGCTGCCCGCTGGCTCACCATCGTCACTCGAACCGATGGCAATGCTGTCGTTGGGCGCTCCAGCAATAAAGGCATAGCAGTAATGGCTGGCGCCGGGATAATCTCGCTTTATGTCAGTAAGTACTAACTTCAGCTGTTCTAAACTTGTGCAATGAAATAGAAAAGAGATAAAGCGGCTATGCTTTATCTCTTCTTCTATCTGCACATTTTCACTCGGTATCAGATAACTTTCGAGCACTCGCTCTCCCTAAAATCACGCTAAGCCCAGTTCGCGGGTCATATTTTCGTTTCGATCCTGATGCACAATCACATTATCTTCGATACGAATGCCGCCAAAAGGTCGCAGCTCATCAACGGTGCGCCAATTGATCTGCTGACCACGGCTATCTTGTTTTAGCTCATTGAGTAAAGTGTCGATAATGTATAATCCTGGCTCCATCGTAAGCACTTGGTTTGGTGCCAAAATGCGGGTGCAACGCAGGAACGGATGAGCCTCAGGGGCCGGAATATGGGTACCACGCTCATCGAAGGCAAAACCTCCCACATCATGCACTTGCAAGCCTAGCATATGGCCGAGTCCGTGGGGAAAGAAGGCGCTGGTAATGCCTTGGTCGACTAAGCCTTGGGCATCGCCCGTGGCTAGCTCAAAATCCAACAGCATTTGCGCGACTTTGCCATGGGTCGCCAAATGTAAATCGGGATAACGCACACCCGGGCGCATCATATCGATCAGCTCGAGCTGCGCCTTGTTCATGGCAGTGATCAATTCGTCAAAGCGATTCTTCTCAAACGCATAGGTACGAGTGATATCCGACGCATAACCAAAATAACTAGCACCCGCATCGATTAAAAAAGATAAACGTCGCGCCGGATTTTGATGCTCGAGTGCGGTGTAATGCAAAATCGCCGCATTTTGGTTTAAGGCAATGATATTACCGTAGGGCACTTCGTTCTCGCCCTGTCCCACGGCAGATAAATACTGCTGCTGAATTTCAAACTCGCTGGCACCGTTATAGAAGGCATTTTTAGCCGCTAAATGCCCTTGCACCGCAATCTGGTTCGCTCGGCGCATACATTCGAGTTCATATTCGGTTTTAGTGGTACGGTGAAAATGCAGATAGCTCATCACAGAGTCAGGATTGCGACTGGTGAAACCCAGCACCTCAGCCACATCTAAATGCTCACCCAAATAAGCCCAGTTAGCGATATCGCTAGGCAATAGTTCGGCAACCTTATCGGCCTTAGTGAGTAATTTGATCTCAAAATGCTCGGTCCAGAACATCTCCGGCACGTCAGACACCTTATGCCAAAAATCCACAGGGCGATAAAAAATCAGTTGCGGCTTATCGCGACCATTCACCACTAACCAACAGTTAGGGTTATCCAACACAGGTAACCAAGCCTTGAAATGGGGATTGGCTTTAAAAGGATAATTAATGTCGTCCAAAAACATTCGATGTGGCTGACCCGAGTGGATCACTAAACCTGATAATGCTTCACGCGATACAATTTCAGCAACTCGACGATTAAGCTCGGCGATGTGGGCATGATAGTGATGAGCCAAGTGATCCATGTTTCATATCCTGTAATGAACGATAGTTAATAAAAAAACCGCAAATCTGACTAAGCCATATAGGCTCAGTGTTTTCCTCTACTTACGCCCTCATTTCGCACGGGGTAGCAAATTCTCGATTTAAGCCTATGCTTTTGATTATAAAAATAAAATTACCCAACTAGCCAGCGAGTAATACCGCTAAAGTACAAATTCCCACTACGTACTCTTTCGCGTAATCTGGCACTTCTACACTTTGTGCAGTGTATCACAAAGCTGAAAATTCACTCTAGCCGACAAGAAATTAAACAGTCGTTTAAATTGGGTGTTGTAATTTATCGAATTTCGAAGCACACTGGCACACAACTGGTCAAATGATGGCCGAAGCTGCTGTGAGATAGAGAGTCGTACTAACACCAAAAAATAATGGTGGGTATCACTTTTAAGCCAAAAGGAAGCAAGCAATGATCTACCAAAGTCCTACAATTCAGGTTGAGTTACTCGAGGATAATATTGCCAAGCTGTGCTTTAACGCACCCGGTTCGGTGAACAAATTCGACAGAGAAACACTCGCCTCACTCGATGCCGCATTAGACAGCATTAAACAACAATCAAACATTCAGGCATTAGTGCTCACCTCAGGTAAAGATACCTTTATCGTGGGTGCCGACATTACTGAATTTTTAGGCTTATTCGCACAAGATGATTCAGTACTACTCTCTTGGGTTGAACAGGCCAATGCCGTATTCAATAAACTTGAAGATTTACCTTTCCCAACCGCTTCAGCGATTAAAGGTTTTGCCCTAGGCGGCGGTTGTGAAACCATTCTGGCAACGGATTTCCGTATCGCCGACACCACAGCCAAAATCGGTCTACCCGAAACCAAGCTAGGCATCATCCCTGGCTTTGGTGGCACAGTGCGTTTACCACGTGTGATTGGTGCTGACAACGCCCTTGAGTGGATCACCACGGGTAAAGACCAAAGCGGCGAAGATGCATTAAAAGTCGGCGCTGTTGACGCCGTTGTTGCACCAGAAGCCTTAGAAGCTGCGGCGATTCAAATGCTAAAAGATGCAGTAGCAGAAAAGCTTGATTGGCAAGCGCGTCGCCAACGCAAGATGTCACCACTGACCTTACCTAAACTCGAAGCCATGATGTCTTTCACGACCGCTAAAGGCATGGTTTTCTCTGTCGCAGGCAAACATTACCCAGCACCAATGGCAGCGGTAAACGTAGTTGAACAAGCAGCAACCAAAGGCCGCGCCGAAGCACTACAAATTGAACATCAAGCTTTCATCAAGTTAGCGAAAACCGATGTAGCCAAAGCACTAATCGGTATCTTCCTTAATGATCAATTCGTTAAAGGCAAAGCTAAGAAAGCGGGCAAACTCGCTAAAGATGTGAAAAGCGCAGCCGTATTAGGTGCCGGCATTATGGGTGGCGGTATCGCTTACCAAAGCGCCAGTAAAGGCACGCCAATCGTGATGAAGGATATCGCTCAACCTGCATTAGATTTAGGTTTAGGCGAAGCCGCCAAACTGTTATCTGCGCAAGTTGCTCGTGGCCGCTCTACCCCAGAAAAAATGGCTAAAGTGCTGAACAACATCACCCCTGCCTTAGACTATGCCCCAGTGAAACATGCTGACGTGGTTGTCGAAGCCGTCGTTGAGCATCCCAAAGTTAAGGCACAAGTACTGGCGGAAGTTGAACAATACGTCAGTGAAGATGCGATTATCGCCTCTAACACGTCAACTATTTCAATCAACCTGCTAGCGAAGAGCATGAAGAAGCCAGAGCGCTTCTGTGGTATGCACTTCTTCAACCCAGTGCACAAAATGCCATTAGTTGAAGTTATCCGTGGCGAGCACAGCTCAGAAGAAACCATCGCATCAGTTGTCGCCTACGCCAGCAAAATGGGTAAAACCCCAATCGTTGTTAACGATTGCCCGGGCTTCTTCGTTAACCGCGTTCTCTTCCCTTACTTTGCTGGCTTTAACGGCCTGCTCGCCGAAGGTGGCGACTTTGCCGCTATCGACAAAGTGATGGAAAAACAATTCGGCTGGCCAATGGGCCCTGCTTATCTGCTAGACGTTGTCGGTTTAGACACAGGCCACCACGCCCAAGCAGTAATGGCCGAAGGCTTCCCCGATCGTATGGGCAAATCCGGCAATGACGCGATTGACGTGATGTTCGAAAACAAACGTCTCGGTCAGAAGAATGGCAAAGGCTTCTACGCTTACTCTGTGGATAGCCGCGGTAAGCCAAAGAAAGACGTCGACCCAACCAGCTACGAGCTGCTGAAGGCCGCCTTTGGTGAACAAAAAGCATTCGATGCGGATGAAATCATCGCCCGCACTATGATCCCAATGATTATCGAAACCGTTCGCTGTTTAGAAGAAGGCATTGTGGCATCACCTGCCGAAGCAGATATGGGCTTAGTCTACGGTTTAGGCTTCCCACCATTCCGTGGTGGTGTGTTCCGTTACTTAGATACTATGGGCGTAGCGAACTTTGTGGCTTTAGCAGACAAATACGCTCACTTAGGTGGTTTGTATCAAGTCACCGACGCCATGCGCGCCCTTGCAGCCAACAACGGTAGCTACTACCAAGCCTAATTAGCGGGAAAGGAATTTAATTATGAAACAAGCTGTTATCGTAGATTGCATTCGTACTCCTATGGGCCGTTCTAAGGCTGGGGTGTTCCGTAATGTACGTGCAGAAACACTCTCTGCCGAATTAATGAAAGGTCTATTACTGCGTAACCCGCAATTAGATCCCAATACTATTGAAGACGTTATTTGGGGCTGCGTGCAGCAAACCCTAGAGCAAGGCTTCAACATTGCCCGTAACGCATCATTGCTGGCAGGTATCCCGAAAACGGCTGGCGCCGTGACAGTAAACCGCCTATGTGGTTCTTCAATGGAAGCCATCCACCAAGCGGCACGTGCCATTATGACCGGCATGGGCGACACCTTTATCATCGGTGGTGTTGAGCATATGGGCCATGTGCCGATGAACCATGGTGTGGACTTCCACCCTGGTTTAGCCAATAACGTCGCTAAAGCCTCCGGCATGATGGGCTTAACCGCAGAAATGCTCGGCAAGCTCCACGGCATCACCCGTGAGCAGCAGGATGCCTTTGCTGTTCGTTCACACCAACGCGCTTACGCAGCCACAGTTGAAGGCCGTTTTGCCAAGGAAATCTATGGCATCGAAGGTCATGATGCTAACGGTGCACTGATTAAAGTACTGCACGACGAAGTGATTCGCCCAGAAACGACCATGGAATCGTTAGCAGCACTGCGCCCAGTATTCGACCCTGCAAACGGTACTGTGACTGCGGGTACCTCATCAGCCTTATCCGACGGTGCTTCGGCCATGTTAATTATGGAAGAATCTAAAGCGCGCGCTTTGGGTCTACCAATCCGTGCACGCATTCGCTCTATGGCGGTTGCAGGTTGTGATGCGGCAATTATGGGTTACGGCCCAGTACCAGCCACGCAAAAAGCACTTGCTCGCGCCGGTATTACCGTTGCCGACTTAGATGTGATTGAACTTAACGAAGCGTTTGCTGCTCAGTCTTTACCTTGTGTGAAAGATTTAGGTTTAGCAGATGTGGTTGATGACAAAATCAACCTCAACGGCGGCGCAATTGCACTAGGTCACCCACTGGGTTGTTCTGGCGCGCGTATTTCAACGACGCTGATCAACCTGATGGAACACAAAGATGCGACCTTAGGTTTAGCCACTATGTGTATCGGTTTAGGCCAAGGTATTGCAACCGTTTTCGAACGCGTTTAATCCTTAACGATTCTCCCTTCAAAGAGCCGGACTCAGTTCCGGCTTTTTTATGCAGCTTTAAAATCATTGTGAAATAATGCCACGCTAAAACGTCGATGATAAAGTTGCTAAGCCAAAAACGCTTAAAGTTAGATTATCTCGATTTTATAGCAGCTATAAAAGTCCCGTATTTTTTATGATGAAGAGATCCATCCCATTCTCAAGCATTTGAGAAAGATTAGGGATCACGAAATAACATTGTTCCACGTGAAACATCTCACTAATCCTGACTCTCGAATAAATAAAACGGAATAAAACCAATTACCCGTTGCATCACAAAATCAGGCCGCCAACTTGGTTTATCCAAACCACTGGAGTAACATTAGCCAATTCTGTTTAACCGTTCAGTCGAGGTCATATGAACGACGTTTTCTCAACCGCACAACACAAACTGGATGCTCTTGGTTTGCGCTGCCCAGAACCAGTAATGATGGTGCGTAAAACGGTAAGACAAATGGCTCAAGGAGAAACACTGCTTATCATCGCGGATGATCCTGCTACTACCCGTGATATTCCCAGTTTTTGTGAGTTTATGGATCACACACTGATCGCCAGTGAAACCAACCAAATACCCTATCAATATTTGATTAAAAAGGGACTCTAAGTCCCAACATCGACATTAGGATAAGGACATCAAACATGCCGAAACTAGTTGCTATCGCCTATAAAACGATTAAACGCGGACCAATGAATGAGGTGCTGTGCGCGAATGTCACCCAGCACAGCGGTATTGAAAAAGATGTATTTGGTCGCCCAGGCAAAAGGCAAGTCACCATACTCTCGCTCCAGCAGTGGCAAATAGCGTGTCAAAGTATAGGTGCAAATTTACCTTGGACGACTCGCCGCGCCAACCTTTTAGTCGATGGATTAACTTTTAGTCCTGCCGATGTGGGTAAACAGTTGCACATTGGGGATCTCTGCCTCGAAGTCACAGGTGAAACTGACCCATGTAAAAAGATGGACCAAGCTCATGCCGGCTTAGAGTCAGCACTAACACCTGATTGGCGAGGCGGTGTCACTTGCCGTGTCATCAATGATGCCATGATCCACATCGGCGATCCCGTCACATTAAACTAATCATCACTTCATGGAGAGTAAGCCGCATTACTCTCCCACAGTTTCTCCGCCTCAGCTGCTGCCCCTCGGTCATTAATTGAAACAGTATTTCCGTTTTCCTTACAGGGTATTTGTGCGATAACTTAGCGTAGCATTAACAAATATTTATCCAACCTGATAACAATCAAGCCCTAGAATAACGATAACAGGACATAACATGTTGAAACCTAAGCTGACACCGCTTTATATCGCCCTGATGCTTGGCCTTAACTCCCACGCTGTACAGGCAGCAGACGCCCAAAAAACGAGTTGGGACGTCAATGCGCCAGCCAATGCCCCGCTAGAAAAAGTGGCAATAGATGTAACCGAAGGCACTTGGATGAACATCAGTGTCAGTCCAGACGGCAAACATTTAGTATTCGATTTACTCGGTGATATTTATCAAATACCAGTCACGGGTGGCGAAGCTAAACCATTAGCTCAAGGCATAGCCTGGCAAATGCAGCCAGTTTATAGCCCTGATGGTAAACACATCGCCTTTACCTCGGATGCGGATGGTGGTGACAATATTTGGATTATGGATGCCGATGGCAGCAATCCACGCACCGTCACATCAGAAACTTTTCGCTTACTCAACAGCCCAGCGTGGAGCCCTGATTCGCAATATTTAGTGGGTCGTAAACATTTTACCGCCAGTCGTAGTTTAGGTGCCGGCGAAGTCTGGCTCTACCATGTAGCAGGTGGCGAAGGTGTAAAACTCACCGAACGCCCAAATGATGAGAAAGACTTAGGTGAACCCGCCTATTCACCCGATGGTCGCTATATCTATTTCAGTCAAGATGACACCCCAGGAAAAACCTTCCATTATTCCAAAGACTCAGTAAACGGCATCTATAAAATCAAGCGTTACGATACTAAAACAGGTGATATCGAAATTCTGATCGAAGGGACTGGCGGAGCCATTCGCCCAACCCCAAGCCCTGATGGCACCAAACTGGCCTACATCAAGCGTGATGATTTCCAATCATCCTTATATTTGCTTGATTTGAAATCCGGTGAAACCACTAAACTGTTCGGTGATTTAGACCGCGATATGCAAGAGACTTGGGCAATCCATGGTGTTTACCCGACGATGGCATGGACTCCAGACAACAAAGACATCTTCTTCTGGGCTAAGGGCAAAATTAACCGCCTCAACGTTGCTAATAAAACGGTCACCGATATTCCATTTTCTGTAAAAACCCAATTAGACGTTCAGCCTTCAGTACGCTTTAAACAAGATATTGATAAAGATGTATTCGATGTAAAAATGCTGCGAATGGCACAAGTTTCACCGGATGGCAGTAAGGTCGCCTTCGAAGCATTGGGTAAAATCTGGTTGAAGACACTTCCCGATGGCAAGATGTCGCGCTTAACCGAGTTAGATAACAATATCGAAGAACTCTATCCCCAGTGGTCGCGTGATGGCAAAAATATTGTCTTCACAACTTGGAATGACCAAGACCAAGGCACAGTACAAGTGATCAGCGCTAAAGGTGGCAAAGCGAAACAACTTACCACTGAGCCAGGAAAATACGTCGAGCCCACCTTTTCTCCCGATGGCGAACTTGTGGTGTAT
The DNA here is from genome assembly GCF_000282755.1 of Shewanella sp. POL2. Taxonomy (NCBI): domain Bacteria; kingdom Pseudomonadati; phylum Pseudomonadota; class Gammaproteobacteria; order Alteromonadales; family Shewanellaceae; genus Shewanella; species Shewanella sp. POL2. The sequence continues at coordinate 7,560 of NZ_AKZL01000054.1, read as the reverse complement.
CGTAAAACCCAAGGCGGCCATCTCACACCTCGAACTTGGTCGCAGGAACCAGGTCTGTACAAGGTCGATTTAAAAACCAAACAAAATAAGAAAATCTCCGCAGAAGGCTATCAAGCACAATTCGGAGCCTCAGCCGATCGCATATTTTTTATGAATAGTGGTGAAGATGACACACCGCAGCTTGCCTCTATTAACTTGGATGGGTTTGATAAGCGCGTTCACTACAGCAGTAAACATGCAACCGAATTTAGAGTCTCACCCGACGGTAAACAGCTCGCCTTTGCCGAGCGCTTTAAAGTTTGGGTGACGCCCTTTGCTAAACATGGTGAAACCGTTGAAATCGGCCCTAACGCCAGCAATCTTCCAGTCACTCAGTTAAGTGTGCGAGCCGGCGAAAGTATCAGTTGGAATAGCAAGAGTAATCAACTCTATTGGACTCTTGGCCCAGAACTGTACCAAGCCGATGTTGATTCGCAGTATCTCAAAAAGGACGTGCAAGCTAAGCCAAGCATTATCAATTTAGGCTTTACTGAAAAAGCTGATGTTCCACGTGGAACAGTCGCCTTTGTCGGCGGTAAAGTGATCACCATGGAAAATGACCAAGTCATCGATAAGGGTGTAGTGATCGTCAAAGACAATCATATTGTTGCTGTTGGCGACGCTAACACGGCAATTCCAAAGGTTGCACAAGTTATCGATATAAGCGGCAAATCCATTATGCCAGGTTTGTTTGACGCTCACGCCCATGGCGCCCAGGCCGATGATGAAATCGTGCCCCAACAAAACTGGGCGCTCTACTCTGGATTATCCCTAGGCGTGACGACCATCCATGATCCATCGAACGATACCACTGAAATCTTTGCCGCTTCTGAGCAACAAAAAGCTGGCAACATCGTGGGCCCGCGGATTTTCTCCACTGGAACAATTCTCTACGGCGCAAATGCACCCGGATACACCTCGCATATCGACTCACTCGATGATGCAAAATTCCATTTAGAGCGACTCAAAAAAGTTGGTGCCTTTAGCGTTAAGAGCTACAACCAACCGCGTCGCAATCAAAGACAACAGGTTATCGCTGCAGCTCGTGAACTCGAAATGATGGTCGTGCCAGAGGGGGGCAGCTTACTGCAACATAACCTGACCATGGTTGCCGATGGCCATACCACCGTAGAGCACTCATTACCCGTGGCAAATATTTATAACGACATTAAACAGTTCTGGAGCCAAACTAAGGTCGGTTACACTCCAACCTTAGTCGTCGCCTACGGCGGTATTTCGGGTGAAAACTATTGGTATGATAAGACCGATGTGTGGGCTCATCCGCGCCTGTCTATGTATGTGCCAAGCGATATTTTGCAGGCTCGCTCTATGCGTCGCCCCCATGCACCAGACGGTCACTACAATCATTTTAACGTTGCTAAAGTGGCGAATGAGTTTAATAAATTAGGCATTCATCCAAATATTGGCGCCCACGGTCAACGTGAGGGTTTAGCCGCCCATTGGGAAATGTGGATGTTCGCCCAAGGCGGCATGAGCAATATGGATGTACTCAAAACTGCGACCATTAACCCAGCCACCACCTTCGGCCTAGAGCATCAACTTGGCTCAATTAAAACCGGTAAGCTTGCAGACTTAATCGTTATCGATGGCGATCCATTAGCGGATATTCGAGTCACAGATAAAGTTACTTATACCATGGTCAATGGTAAGTTGTTCGATGCAGAGTCGATGAACCAACTCAATGGCAGCAAACAACAGCGTAAGCCTTTCTTCTTCGAGAAAATCTAATCTCAATCGGGTAGCCGGAGGTATTTAGCCTCCAGCCCCCACACCACCCTGCATGCGGCTCCGCACAGGGCGGTTCATTTAGAACGCCTAACCTGTTTTCTGGTTCGGATAGTGAACCGCGATCCATCCATCTCTCAGTGAATACAATCCTGCTTTCTTAAGATACTCATTACTCAGCGCTTGCTGTATCCCTGGTGTTTTCGAGCTTCGCCACGGCCCTTTGCTTGTAATTCCACAAGCAACGGCCGCTTGGATCCTGACGCCACGTTTGAGTAAGTTTTGTACCTTAGTCCGTGGCTTTCGCCATTGACGCCAGTAGCACATACGTACTCGACGACGGATCCAGTGGTCTAACTCGACACATCCTTGGTAAGCGTTGGCTATGCCAAAGTAGTTGATCCAGCCTTGCATGTATTGCCGCACTTTAAACAATTGATAGCTCATGCTCACGCCCCAATTGCGGTTTGTCAGTCGTCTTATCTTTTGTTTGAAGATGTGCAGTGTTTTGACATGCCACTGGATCTTTCCGCGGTTAAAGGTAAACCCTAGGAACTTGCTTTGGCCTACCTTAACCACTTGGCTTTTCTGTTCGTTAACAACCAGTTTTAGCTTAGTGGCAAGATAGCGAGTAATACTCTTGAGGACACGTTCGCCCGCTCGTTGAGACTTGACCAAAATGATAAAGTCGTCCGCGTAGCGGGCGAATTTGTGCCCTCGGCTTTCCAGCTCTTTATCAAGACTGTCCAACATAATGTTAGAGAGTAATGGCGAGAGTGGGCCGCCTTGAGGCACGCCTTCGAAGCTTGCTTCAAATTGGTCGTTGACCATCACACCAGCTCGCAGGTATTTACCAATAAGCGCCAGCAGACGCTTATCCTGTACCTTGATCCTCAATTGAGTCATCAACAGGTCGTGATTTACTCGATCAAAGAACTTGGACAGATCAACATCGACGGCAAATTTGCGCTTCTGTTTGATGATATCTCTGACTTGCAAGACCGCTTGTTTGGCATTCCTATTCGGTCTAAAGCCGAAGCTATTAGCCGAGAAGAAAGGGTCAAACAACGGCGTGAGAATTTGAGCAATAGCTTGCTGTATCACACGATCAATGACGTTAGGGATACCCAGTTTGCGTTTACCGCCATCGGGTTTGTCGATCTCTACGCGTCTGACTGCTGAAGGGTTATATTCACCTCGTTCCAGTAGAGATTTACACCGTTGCCAACCGCCTTGTTGCATCCAAAGCGGGAAGGCTTCGATAGTCATGCCATCGATGCCAGCCGCGCCTTTATTGGCTTTAACTTGACGCCAAGCTCGGTGTAGATTTTCAGGTTCGAGTAGTTGTTGGAATAAATCGCTGTTGAAGGCCGGTTGCATATCAATACGCTGCCGATAGTAATCGTCTGGCGACGTAGTGGGTATCGACAAGTTTGACAAGACTCCTCCTTCTTCTAAATGTTCAGGCCTTCACCATGTACCCACAACGCTAACGCGGGGTATGCTATCCCATCCATTACGATGGGCGTTGAGCTACTATGCCGTCTGCTGACTTCTGCTTAATCACATGCCGAGTTGCCCCGTCATGCGCTATCGGTTTTCATCTGGTTCGCTCTTTTCAGTCGATGAGATTGAAAAGCCAAGGCACTTAATAGACCAGAGCCTGACTGGTTATTGACCGATCGCGTGTTAAGCAGATCTCCCCAGATAAGAACATGAACTTTCTTTGCACTGCTGCATCATTTACGGTGGCCATTAGATCACGTGGTTTCGTCGTCTTGTGCCAACTCACCTCTAGCCTACGCCTCATATGATGTTCTTGTTCATCAGCTCGCAAATTTGCTAGCGGCTTCCTTCAGACCAATCCTCGCGGATAAGCCCTTGCCATTCACTAGTAGTTAGCGTTTAATAACAGCATGTTATTGAACGGTGACCTTCCTACAGAGGACTTTCACCTCATTAGTTCATGCCCATGCTGGGCGTACACAAGATGAAATAACAAAAGGCATGTTCCACGTGGAACATGCCTTTTTATTTTGGATTTTTAGCTCAATAAAATAAGTACTTATTTGCCGCCACAGCAAGCATCATAGGCGATGCAATCAACTAGATGATCGTTCACCATTCCCACAGCCTGCATAAAGGCATAACAAATCGTTGGGCCAACAAAGTTAAAGCCGAGTTTTTTTAACGCCTTGGACATTGCCTCAGACTCAGGTGTTTGCACAGGCACCTGCGACATGGAAGTAAACTGATTAACCATAGGCTTACCACCAACAAAGCTCCACAGAAATTCAGCAAAATCTTTGCCATCCGCAGTGTAGGCTAAATAGCCTTTTGCATTACGAATAATCGAATGGATCTTAAGGCGATTACGCACAATACCTGGATTGTTCATCAACTCTTCAACCTTAGCGTCGTCGAAAGTGGCAATGACTGTCGGCTCAAAATCCGCAAAAGCTTGTTCGTAGTTTTGCTGCTTCTTTAAGATAGTAATCCAAGACAACCCGGCTTGTTGGCCATCTAAACAGAGCTTGGCAAACAACTCCTTCGAATCATAAACTGGGCGTCCCCACACTTTATCGTGGTACTCACGATACAAGGGATCATCGCTGACCCAATTACAGCGGATTTCTTCCATGGCCTATCTACCTTAACGTTTTAACAAAGAAGGTAAAAAATAACCTACATAAGCAGAGATCTACAAGGTATAATCGAAACCATTTTCTATTCAAGCTGACGGCAGTAGACAAGTAGACATGACGACGAAACACGACGTAAAAACATTTCAGGGTTTCATTCTAACCCTACAGGAATATTGGGCGCAGCAAGGCTGTGCAATCGTTCAACCTTTAGATATGGAAGTCGGTGCGGGTACATTCCACCCACAAACTTTCCTACGCTCTCTAGGGCCTGAGCCAATGAGCAGTGCTTATGTGCAGCCATCGCGCCGCCCTACCGACGGCCGTTACGGTGAAAACCCAAACCGTCTGCAGCACTACTACCAATTCCAAGTCGTGTTAAAACCGTCACCGGATAATATCCAAGAACTCTATTTAGGTTCTCTGCAAGCTCTTGGTATTGATACACAAATCCATGATATCCGTTTTGTGGAAGACAACTGGGAATCACCAACGCTAGGCGCTTGGGGTCTGGGTTGGGAAGTCTGGTTAAACGGCATGGAAGTGACTCAGTTTACTTACTTCCAACAAGTCGGCGGCTTAGAGTGTAGCCCTGTCACAGGTGAAATCACATACGGTTTAGAGCGTCTCGCCATGTATATCCAAGGTGTGGATAGCGTTTACGACCTAGTATGGACCGATGGCCCCATGGGTCGCATCACCTACGGCGATGTGTTCCACCAAAACGAAGTTGAGCAATCGACCTATAACTTTGAACACGCAGACGTCGACTTTATGTTTGCCCTGTTCGATCAATGCGAAAAAATGTGTCAGCACTTATTGTCGCTTGAAAAACCATTACCTCTGCCAGCCTATGAGCAAGTGATGAAAGCCTCGCACGCCTTCAACCTGCTCGATGCACGCCACGCCATTTCAGTGACTGAACGTCAGCGTTATATCCTGCGCGTTCGTACAATGGCTAAAGCCGTTGCTGAATCCTATTATCAGGCACGCGAAGCGCTTGGCTTCCCAATGTGTAAGTAGAGGTAACACATGAATTTTGAAAACTTACTCATCGAGTTAGGCACTGAAGAACTGCCACCAAAGGCGCTGCGTAAACTGGCTGAGTCTTTCTTAGCAAACTTCACCGAAGAATTAACCAAAGCCGATTTAGCTTTTAAATCAGCTGTTTGGTACGCTGCGCCCCGTCGTCTCGCCATTAATGTGACAGAACTAGCGCTTGCTCAAGCGGACAAAATCGTTGAAAAACGCGGCCCAGCTGTGAGTTCAGCTTTTGATGCCGAAGGTAAACCAACGAAAGCCGCAGAAGGCTGGGCACGTGGTAACGGTATTACCGTTGACCAAGCTGAGCGTTTGGTGACCGATAAAGGTGAATGGCTGGTTTATAACGCCAAAGTCGAAGGCGTTGAAACCAAGAGCTTAATCGCAGCGATGGCACAACGTGCGCTGGATAAGTTACCCATTCCTAAGCCAATGCGCTGGGGAAGCAGCAAGACACAATTTATTCGCCCGGTTCACACCGCTACCATGCTGTTAGGCAGTGAGTTAATCGAAGGTGAATTGCTCGGCATTAAATCGGCACGTAATGTTCGTGGTCACCGCTTTATGGGTACAGGCTTCGAGCTTGACCATGCAGACAACTACCTGACACTGCTGAAAGAAAAAGGTAAAGTCATCGCCGACTACGAAAGCCGTAAAGCCTTAATCAAAGCCGATGCAGAAAAAGCGGCCGCTAAGATTGGTGGCACCGCCGATATCGAAGATGACCTGCTGGAAGAAGTCACCTCTTTAGTTGAATGGCCAGTCGTATTAACCGCAAGCTTTGAAGAGAAGTTCTTGAACGTGCCTTCAGAAGCCTTGGTTTATACGATGAAGGGCGATCAGAAATACTTCCCTGTATTCGATGATGCCGGTAAGTTACTGCCAAACTTCATCTTTGTCGCCAACATCGAATCAAAAGATCCGGCGCAAATCATTGCGGGTAACGAGAAAGTGGTTCGTCCACGCTTGGCCGACGCCGAGTTCTTCTTCAATACCGACAAAAAACACACGCTGGAATCACGTTTACCAAGTCTTGAGACCGTCTTGTTCCAACAACAACTCGGTACCTTAAAAGACAAAGTCACTCGTATCTCTGCCCTAGCCGCCTTTATTGCCGAGCAAACTGGCGCTAACGCCGTTGATGCCGCCCGTGCTGGTTTATTGTCTAAAACAGACTTAATGACCAATATGGTGATGGAGTTTACCGATACTCAAGGCACTATGGGCATGCATTACGCCCGCCTAGACGGTGAAACTGAAGCCGTAGCCTTGGCCATGGAAGAGCAATACAAGCCAAAGTTTTCTGGCGATACGGTTCCGACAGCAGCGGTATCTTGCGCAGTCGCTTTAGCGGATAAACTCGACACCTTAGTGGGTATCTTCGGTATCGGTCAGGCACCTAAGGGCGCTGCCGACCCATTCGCACTGCGCCGCGCCGCTATCGGTGTGCTACGCATTATCGTTGAGAACAAGCTGCCACTGGACTTAGTGACGCTGATTGCTAAGGCTCAAGAACTCCATGGCACTAACTTAAGCAACGCGAATGCAAGCGATGAAGTGCTTGAGTTCTTAATGGCACGTTTCCGTGCTTGGTACCAAGATAAAGGTATCGATGTTGACGTGATCCTCGCCGTATTAGCACGCCGCCCAACTCGCCCAGCTGATTTTGATAGCCGTATCAATGCGGTATCACACTTCAGAAGCTTAGAAGCTTCTAGCGCACTGGCAGCGGCGAATAAGCGTGTGTCTAACATTCTGGCGAAAGTGGAAGGCGAATTACCTACAGCAATTAATTCGGCTCTGTTAGCCGAAACCGCAGAACAAGCATTAGCCGCTAAGCTTGCCGAACTGCAACCTCAACTCGCTCCGCTGTTTGCAAATGCTGATTACCAACAGGCATTGACACTGCTGTCGAGCTTACGTGAAAGTGTTGACCAGTTCTTCGAAGACGTGATGGTTATGGCGGATGACGAAGCATTGAAAAACAACCGTTTAGCACTGCTGAATAACCTACGTGAGCAATTCTTACATGTAGCGGATATTTCTCTACTCCAGTAAGTCACACGTTAGGTACCAATAAAAAAACGCGCTG
>NZ_AKZL01000053.1:0-31493 GCF_000282755.1 Shewanella sp. POL2 | reverse complement strand
ACGATCAGCATCAGCTAGACCGTCAGCAATCCTTTTTTGGTCGCGCTTCGATGGCATTCATCAAAGGGGGCCATACAAACTTCATGCAGAACCACACGAAGATGATAAAGGCGACCGTCTGACCGATTAGGGTAGCGTTGAAATTCACAACAGCCTCCTATTTAGAGTTAAGACAGAAGCGTTTTCTTACAGCATTGCACCCAGTGGGTTGGTGAACAGCATGAATAATGCGATACCAACACCGATCATTGTTACGGCGTCTAACAGACCCGCTACGATGAACATTTTAACTTGCAGCATAGGAGCCATTTCTGGTTGACGCGCAGCGCCTTCCAAGAACTTGCCACCTAATAAGCCGAAACCGATTGCAGTACCAAGAGCACCCATACCAATCAGCAGAGCAACAGCGATAGCTGTCATGCCTAAAATCGTTTCCATCTGTATCTCCAGTATCTAAAATCTAAATCTAATTAGTTGATGATTTAGTTTAAAATTTCTTCAGCAATCCTTAATGATCTTCATGGGCCATGCTTAAGTAAACAATGGTCAACATCATGAAGATAAACGCCTGCAGCGTGATAACCAAAATGTGGAAAATTAACCAACCTAGTTGCAGAGTCACACCTAGGGAAGATAATAACAAGTTGGTACCATACATCAGCGCAATAAGGATGAAGATCAACTCACCTGCGTACAAGTTACCGAATAGACGCAATGCCAATGAAATTGGTTTAGCGATTAAGGTAACAGTCTCTAATAGGAGGTTGACGGGTATCATTGCCTTATGGTTAAAGGGCTGTAGCGTCAGTTCTTTAACAAAACCAGACACGCCTTTGACCTTAATGCTGTAGTAAATAATCAGCACAAACACACCGATAGCTAAGCTGAAGGTGATGTTTACATCAGTCGTCGGAACCACTTTTAAGTATGGAATTCCCGCTAAACTTGCTAGCCAAGGCAGCCAGTCTACAGGGAGCATATCCATGAAGTTCATCATGAATACCCATACAAAAATGGTCAGAGCTAAAGGCGCGATCACGGCATTGCGGCCATGAAAACTTTCTTTCACGCTGTTATCAACGAACTCCACGATCATCTCGATAAAGCATTGCAGCTTACCGGGAACACCTGAAGTCGCTTTTTTACCAACACTACGGAAAATCCACAGGAACAGAACACCAAGACCAACCGAAAAGAACAACGAATCAATGTGCCATGTCCAGAAGCCTTCACCAACGTGTAGGTTGGTAAGGTGATGCTGGATATAGCCCTGCGGTGTTAACGCTTCACCAGTTGCAGCCATGATTCATCCCACTTAACTTTGCTTGAAGTATAAAGGAGCTGTCCAATGCACGATCAACGTCAGCACGTAACAAACAAAAAGAGGCATAAATGCGACCTTAAGATTGATAAACACTAGCGAAAACATTGCGATGGTTAACAGCAACTTTACCGCTTCCCCCCAGTAAAAAGTTTTAATCACTTTTGCAGCTGAACTTGCTCCCGTATGGGAGAAAGCGAGGGTCGCGAATACAAAATTAGGGAGCACAGCAATTGAACCACCTGCTAATGCAGAATAGCCAAACTGAACTCCCCACACGACGAAAAAGAGAATTGAAGCACCCCCAGCCACCGCCGCCTGCATCATCACCAATTTATAGGCTGACCACCGGCCACGACGCGCTAAAACCTTACTCAACTCATCCTCTCCGCATTTATACTTTTTGTTTCGATGACCGGATGACAAATATCCGTATTTATGTCGATGCACAAAAAGCTTGCGAAAGTATACCTTTTCACGCCTTCATTGCAACTTTGAGATAAGGAAAAACAGCACTTTTAACGTGATATAGCGGCAAAACAGTCAAAATCCAAAATTAACATATGTCACAAATTTACATTAAAAACTGTTAATCTACAGACATTAACGAATTTTGCTAAGAATTCCGTCTAATTCAGCCAGATTCTGATAGTTAATTACAATTTTACCCTTCCCCTTACTGCTATGAGCGATCGAAACCTTGGCACCTAATCTTTCAATTAACTGCTGCTCTAAACGACAAACATCTTGATCTTTAGTCGTAGTTTCGACGGGTTTGGGTGGATTTAAGGTTTGATTAATCAATCGTTCAGTTTCGCGAACGGTTAATTCCTTGGCTGCCACTAATCTCGCCAGATTTGTTTGTTCTTCACCCTCAATTGCGAGCAAAGCGCGCGCATGGCCCATATCAATATCGCCATACTCGAGTAAACGCTTAACAGGCTCATTTAAACCGTTTAAACGTAACAAGTTAGATACACTCGCCCGAGATTTTCCCACAACATCGGCGACCTGTTGGTGAGTCAGTTCAAATTCTTGCATTAAACGTTGTAATGCAATGGCTTCTTCCATGGCATTTAAGTCTTCACGCTGAATGTTTTCGATCAAGGCGATAGCAATAGCAGCATCATCGGGAACCGCTTTAACGATACAAGGGATTTTTTCAACACCCGCCAATTGGGAAGCGCGCCAACGGCGCTCACCGGCAATAATCTCATACTGGTTATTGCTAACAGGGCGCACTACAATCGGCTGGATAATGCCTTGATTACGGATGGAATGGGCAAGTTCTTCCAATGCCTCGGGAGACATGTCCTTACGAGGTTGGTATTTTCCCGGCTGTAATAGGTCGAGATCAAGATGGATAAGTTCCTCTTTTTTATCGACAACGACCACTTCTTCCGTGTGTTTTTTACTCGCGGCGTGGCTATTACTCAGTAAGGCATCTAAGCCTTTACCTAACCCTCTTTTCTTTAACGTCATGGTTTTCCTTTACGCTCGCTTAGCCTGAGTTTTCTGTTCGGAACGGCGGATCATCTCACCAGCCAGCGCTAAATATGCTTTAGCTCCCGCGCTCGATTTATCATAATACATAGCGGGTGCACCAAAGCTCGGCGCTTCGGCTAAACGCACGTTACGCGGGATCACAGTGCGATACACCTTATCGCCAAAGTGTTGTTTTAGCTGATCGGACACATCATTTGAAAGACGATTACGCGGATCATACATAGTGCGTAAAATCCCTTCTATCCCAAGACCAGGATTCACCACGGCTGCCAATTTGGTGATGGTATCGATCAAGGCGGTTAAACCTTCCAGTGCAAAGTACTCACACTGCATTGGCACCAGCACAGAATCCGCCGCCGACATAGCATTAACCGTCAACATGTTGAGCGAAGGAGGGCAATCGATAAAGATATAATCGTATTGATCTTTTATCGGCGCGAGCGCATTACGTAAGCGCACTTCACGGGCAAAAAACTCCATGAGTTTGATTTCTGCCGCAGTCACATCGCCATTACTGGCAATTAGATCGTATTTTCCCGTGGTGTCTTTGACCACTATTTCATCGAAGGGCTTTTCTTCTACCAGCAGTTCGTAAGCCGTGTTTTCGACTTCGTATTTATCGACACCGCTGCCCATAGTGGCATTGCCCTGTGGATCAAGATCGATCAGTAGCACTTTACGCTTAGTCGCGGCTAATGAGGCGGCTAAATTGACACAAGTTGTTGTTTTCCCTACGCCACCTTTCTGGTTGGCCACGGCAATTACTTTACCCACAATGTCACCCTGTATGTAAATTCTGGTTTATTGCCTACTTAAAAATCCATTCAAAATGAGGAGCTTTAAGCCTGTTATTCTTTGATTATTTTGAGTAAATGTCTTTGCTCATCGAGTTTTGGCACCTTGAGTTCGATGGTTTCAGTTATCGCAAAGCCAGCGGGGATTTGTTGCATCTCTTCATCACTCAGTTGTCCCTTGAGCGCATAAAATTGCCCATGCTCAGCTGGCAAGTGATGGCACCATGTCAACATATCATGGATTGACGCAAAGGCACGGCTTAGCACACCATCGAACTTTTGCTCAGGTTGATAGGCCTCAACTCGGCTTTCTATCGAACTGATATTATGAATGCCTAATTCGAAGGCTACTTGTTTTTGAAAACGAATGCGTTTACCTAAGCTATCAAGTAGCACAAAAGTTTTACCAGGATTCATAATCGCCAATGGGATGCCAGGCAGTCCAGGACCAGTTCCAACATCAATAAAGCGTTCACCTTGCAGATGTTTTGATACCACTAAGCTGTCCATGATATGACGGACAAGCATGATCTCGGGATCTCTTACTGAGGTTAAGTTATAGGCTTTATTCCATTTGTTGAGCATACCAACAAAATCAAGCAGTTGCTTTTTCTGCTCAGCGGTAGCGGGCAGATTAATTTCGGCTAAATAGGCCTCTAACTGGGCAGATAACACTGAACAACCTCAACAAAAATGCAATGATAAACTCGTCGGCTATTATGAAGCCCTGAAACGTCGAAGGGAAGCCTGAATGCTTCCCTTCTGCGACCAAACTGGCGATTAAGCTAGCTTTTACGCGCTCTTGCGTAATAAACCACGTTTTTTCAGATGTACTAGCAGAATTGAAATAGCTGCTGGGGTGATACCTGAGATACGTGACGCTTGACCAATGGTTTCAGGCTTATGGCTATTTAACTTAGCAATCACCTCATTTGAAAGCCCAGGAACCTCTTTGTAATCAAGGTTCAATGGCAAACCCGTGTTCTCATTACGTACCGCTTTATTGATCTCTTCCTGCTGACGTTGGATATAGCCAGAGTACTTAACTTGGATCTGTACTTGCTCAGCGGCGAGTGGATCGGTAAGACCAGGACCAAAGCCTTCAATCTGCATCAGTTTGTTGTAATCCATTTCTGGACGACGAAGTAATTCTTCAAAAGATGCTTCGCGAGAAATAGGCGTATTCAAGTGCGGATTTAACACTGGCACTAATGGAGAGTTTGGATGGATCCACTGGCTACGTAGACGTTGTAGCTCTAATTCGATCGATTCCAGTTTTTCACTGAAAGAGGCCCAGCGCGCATCATCCACCAGACCCAATTCACGACCTTTTGCGGTTAAACGCAGATCGGCGTTGTCTTCACGTAGCAATAGGCGGTATTCGGCACGGCTGGTAAACATGCGGTAGGGTTCTTTAGTGCCTAACGTCGATAAATCGTCAACCAATACTCCGATGTAAGCTTCATCGCGACGAGGGCACCAAGCTTCTTTGCCTTGAACTTGCAGTGCTGCGTTCATGCCAGCGAGTAAACCTTGGGCGCCAGCTTCTTCATAACCGGTTGTACCGTTGATCTGGCCAGCAAAGAATAATCCATTAATGGTTTTGGTTTCTAACGAGTTTTTAAGATCTCTAGGATCAAAATAATCGTATTCAATCGCGTATCCTGGACGTACGATCTCAGCATTTTCCATCCCTTTGATCGAACGAACCAAATTTAACTGTACATCAAAGGGAAGACTGGTAGAGATCCCGTTAGGGTAAATCTCATTGGTGTTTAAGCCTTCTGGTTCGATAAAGATCTGGTGCGATGATTTATCAGAAAAACGATGGATCTTGTCTTCGATAGAAGGGCAGTAACGTGGGCCGATCCCCTCAATAACACCGGAGTACATAGGGCTTCTATCTAAACCTCCACGAATAATATCGTGGGTTTTTTCATTGGTATGGGTGATCCAACAAGAAATTTGTTTCGGGTGATGGCTCAAATCACCCATAAATGACATTACAGGTAATGGCGTATCACCTTTTTGTTCTGTCATCTGAGTAAAATCGATGGTATTGGCGTCGATACGTGGTGGTGTACCGGTTTTTAAACGGCCAACACGGATAGGCAACTCGCGTAAACGATGGGCGAGTGCGATAGATGGTGGATCGCCTGCACGACCGCCACTGTAGTTTTCTAACCCTATATGGATCTTACCACTGAGGAAAGTCCCTGCGGTTAATACGACTGCGGCGGCTTCGAAGGCTAGTCCCATCTGGGTAACGACACCGATAACGCGATCATTTTCTACAACAAGATCATCTACAGCTTGTTGGAAAATACGTAAGTTAGGTTGGTTTTGCAGAATATTTTGGATCTTCTGACGATATAACGCGCGATCTGCTTGTGCACGAGTTGCTCTAACCGCTGGGCCTTTACTCGAGTTTAAGGTTCTAAATTGGATCCCTGCATAGTCGGTTGCGATCGCCATTGCACCGCCTAATGCATCGATTTCTTTAACCAAATGACCTTTACCAATGCCACCGATCGCTGGGTTACATGACATTTGTCCTAAAGTATCAAGATTATGCGTTAGCAATAATGTCTTAGAACCCATTCTTGCTGCGGCTAATGCGGCTTCAGTTCCGGCATGACCACCACCAACTACAATAACATCAAACCGTTCATGAAAATGCATGACCTTACCTTTAAAAACTTAAGTGACCCAATGAGAGCCGATCATTTTAGCATTTGCTTTGATTGAGGTGAATGATCATTTTTCGAAAATAGATCCAGTGGATCTGGACTAATAGATCTTAAGATCTTTATATAGATCTTCTTATTATGTTTACTATTAGGATCGCACTTTCCTGTGGGTAAGGCTAATTTCTCTTTTATATCAGTGGTTAATGAGCTTTTGATCCTGTGATCTAACCGAGATCTACTGTCATTAAAGGTGGGGATAGATCCGCTATTTATCCACAGGGTGGATCTTTGAGCGGATCATGATGTGAATAGCACAGAGGTTGATCAGATCTAAATAATAGTTTATCCACAAAAATATACATATAAATAGTTTTTTGTGGATAAATAAGATCTAAACTGTGGGTTGTTTCAGGTATTTTGAAAATGAGGATCTTAAATTTGATCCTGCCATTGTGCCAACCACGCTAAAGCTGGGTCTTCTGGCACAGGATCCTGTTGTACATCGATCTGGATCTTATCCACAAACGCTTTTGCACCGCTATATTCAAGTCCATCAACAAGCTTCTCTGGGCCTTGGCAAAAGGTGTCATAACTCGAATCACCAATGGCACATAATGCGAACTTAATTTGGTGTAGATTTGGTGTATTGAGTAGAACTTCTTTACAAAATGGCTGTAGATTATCGGGAAGATCACCTGCGCCATGGGTTGATGAAACGATGATCCAGAGGGAATAGGGTTGCAGTAAATCCAGTGTTGGACTTAAAAAAGTGTCTACTTCATGCCCTAATTTGGTCAGCTGAGCCTGCATTTCATCTGCAATATATTCGCTGCTGCCGAGGGTGGTACCGACTAATATAGCAATTTTGGTCATTGTTACTGCTCTCTGTGGTCGTTAATTTTCTATCATTTTTGGGGCTTACATCTACTTAGCGTATTTTGTTGTATAAATTTAGCCAATATTGATTCGCAGTCTGTTAGTATCCTTGGCTGCAATCTTGGTTTTATACCGATAACCTTAAGTTTTTTATAACAATTATAATAGGATAACAGATGACTACACCTGTTGATGCGCCAAAATGGCCACGTCAAATCCCCTATATTATTGCCAGTGAAGCTTGTGAGCGTTTCAGCTTTTACGGCATGCGCAACATTCTAACACCTTTCTTAATGACAGCACTTTTGCTGTCCATTCCGGAGGATCTCCGTGGCGCTGTGGCTAAGGATGTGTTCCATTCCTTTGTAATTGGTGTGTACTTTTTCCCATTATTGGGTGGCTGGATTGCGGATAGATTTTTTGGTAAGTACAACACCATTCTTTGGTTAAGCTTACTTTATTGCGTGGGCCATGCTTTTTTGGCGATTTTTGAGCACAGTGTACAAGGTTTTTATACGGGGTTATTTTTAATTGCTTTAGGTTCTGGTGGGATAAAACCTTTAGTTTCTTCCTTTATGGGCGATCAATTTGATCAGACTAATAAGTCATTGGCTCAAAAAGCCTTTGATATGTTCTACTTTACTATCAACTTTGGTTCTTTCTTCGCATCCTTATCTATGCCATTGTTACTTAAAAACTTTGGTGCCGCTGTTGCTTTCGGGATCCCCGGCGTGCTGATGTTTATTGCGACGGTATTTTTCTGGTTAGGTCGTAAGCGTTATGTGCATATGCCACCAGAACCAAAGGATCCCCATGGTTTTTTACCTGTGATCCGCAGCGCCTTGCTTACTAAAGTGGAAGGTAAGGGAAATATCGGTTTAGTGTTGGCACTAATTGGTGGGATATCTGCTGCCTATGCGCTGGTGAATATCCCAACTCTAGGAATCGTCGCGGGCCTTTGTAGTGCTATGGTGCTACTGATGGGGTTTGTAGGGGCTGGCGCTTCATTACAACTTGAGCGTGCTCGAAGCTGTCATCCTGATATTGCGGTAGATGGTGTACGTTCAGTCCTTCGAATTTTGGTTTTATTTGCGTTGGTTACCCCATTTTGGTCGTTATTCGATCAAAAGGCTTCGACTTGGATTTTGCAGGCCAATGATATGGTTAAACCTTCGTGGTTTGAACCTGCAATGATGCAGGCTTTAAATCCACTGTTAGTGATGCTATTGATCCCATTCAATAACTTTGTGTTATACCCCGCGATTGAGCGTATGGGGATTAAGTTAACCGCATTACGTAAAATGGGGGCGGGGATTGCCATTACTGGATTGAGTTGGATTGTGGTGGGGACGATTCAATTGATGATGGATGGTGGTTCAGCACTTTCGATCTTCTGGCAAATTCTACCTTACGCTTTGCTGACTTTTGGTGAAGTTCTGGTTTCGGCGACAGGATTAGAGTTTGCCTATAGCCAAGCGCCTAAAGCGATGAAAGGGACTATCATGAGTTTTTGGACGCTTTCCGTTACCGTTGGTAACCTCTGGGTATTGCTTGCCAATGTGAGTGTTAAAAGTCCTGCTGTGACTGAGCAAATAATGCAAACGGGGATGAGCGTGACGGCATTCCAAATGTTTTTCTTTGCGGGTTTTGCTATTTTGGCGGCATTAGTGTTTGCACTGTATGCCCGTTCATACCAAATGCAAGATCACTACCGGCAGGTATGATTGAGCTGATATTTTTTGGTTAAGATGTTTAAATTTTGGTAATTCATTGGTTTAAGCCAATGATGCTGCAAAATGCCAGCCAATTTCAGCCCTAAATTGGCTGGCAAACATATGCTATTTAACCTCAGATCGGGTTAATAGATGAATAAACGCACCAGCCGCTTATGTGCAACTAAAATCAATCCCAATCGACTGATTGTGATATCAGTTACTCCATTTTTGTACTTAACAAAGTATGTAAGATTGGTAAATCAACGTGTCTTTTAGCGGTTATGGCATAAAAACTTTCAGTCACACAATCTAAGGCCGCGTAGTTTTTCAATAGTCCCGCTTGAATCTCATCTTGTACAACCACTTCAGGTACTACGGCCACCGCACCCGAATCCCGTGCTAATAGTCTGAGCATCGCCATATCATCGACTTCTGCATAAGGGGTTAGTGAGAGCCCATGTTGCTCGCAGTACAAATCAAATTGCCTACGAATATCACTGTCGGGGCCAGGTAATAGTAATTTTACTTTTATTAGATCCTCTGGAAAGCGTAATGCATTGAATTCCGCTTTATTTGGGCCGACTAAGCATACGCCTTGCTGAGCAATTAATTTACAGCGCCAAGGGGTTGAAGAGTCCGAAGCTACAGGGCGATTTGAGAGGATCAAATCTAATTTATGTACACGCAATTGTTCGAGAAGATCATCAAAGTTGGATGATTTTAAAGCAAGTTTGACGTTATTTAATTTAATGACCGGGCGTAATAAGTTTTCTTGGAAATTGCGTGAAAGGGTCGCTACTGCACCTATTCTTAGTAGCTGGAGCCTTTGGTGCTCGCCATTTTCCATAACTGAAAGCAATTCGTGACCTAAATTAAAAATTCCTTCAGCGTACTCGAGAACGAGATGCCCAACCTCTGTCAGTAATAATGCCCGGCCCTGACGGTGAAACAGATCATGCCCTAGTTGTTCCTCTAACTGTCTGATCTGGGATGATAAAGCCGATTGTGAAACGTTTAGTCTCTGGGAGGCTCGAGTTAAATGTCCTTCTTTAGCGACAGTCCAGAAGTAATGTAGATGGTGAAAATTGAGGTTTCTCATAGAATCGTTCACTTATATAGAACGTTATGTGAATATCTATCTATTTTACATCCCATCACTGATACGGCAACAATAGCCTTCCTTATTCAGCGTCGTTATCTCGTTGTAGAGAATATTGAGTAAGGCTAGGTTTGCTTAAAGTTAAGAATTACCCCCCTCACTTCAGGAGTGAGTATTCATCATGGATCATCAATCACATTATAAAATGCCAAAGCGAATTGCCTTGTTAAGCAAACATGGCAAGGCGGCACAAATTGTGCCAATTCTGTCGCCACTTGGGATTGAAATTGTCGCAACGGATGCATTTGATACCGACATGCTGGGCACCTTTTCTGGAGAAGTTGAGCGTACGCTTTCACCACTAGAGTGCGCTAAGAAAAAAGCGCGACTTGCCTGTGAGCTAACAGGTCTAGAGGCGGGGTTAGGCAGCGAAGGTAGTTTTGGGGGAGGGCCTTTGCCAGGAATAATGGATTGGGATACGGAGCTGATCGTACTGCATGATGCAAGGCAAAATATTGATATCGTAGCGAATGTATCTGGTCCGGTAAGCTTGCAAAGTTACCAAGGGGATGATGTTAGTGCACTTAGTGCGGCGTTATCTGGTGCTGAAGAGGGTCAAGCGTGGATAGTTAAGGTTGATGGCCATACGATCAAAGGTGTAGCCAATCTAGATATGTTGCTGGCCACATTAGAAGCGATGAATCTAGGGCCTGAAAATGGTCGTTTTGCTTGCCCAATTGATGTCGCTCCAGACCTTCGCGCGATGCATTCTCCGCTGCGGCAGCAATATATTATCAAGGCCGCACTGCAACTGGTTGAGCGCCTTCAAACACATTGCCCACAATGTCATCAAGCGGATTTCTGGCTGCGCGATCGCATCGTGGGTTTGCCTTGCCGCGAGTGTGGTACGCCAACAGATCTCGCTAAAGCTTTTATCCGTCAATGTCTTCACTGCCAATATCAACAAATTGAAACCAAAGAGGAGAGTGTGGCTGATCCTTATCGTTGCCACTGGTGTAATCCATGAGAACAGAAAGACTTAATGCGCTGAATCCTGCTGATTTACAACGTGCGGGAGAGTTGCTAATTGCGGGCGAACTAGTCGCAGTACCGACTGAAACTGTCTACGGGCTCGCGGCGGATGCCAGCAACCCTGAAGCGGTTGAAAAGATTTTTTCGGCTAAACAACGTCCTAGAAATCATCCACTCATAACTCATATTGGCTGCATCGATCAGCTTTCTCGTTGGGTTAACGTTATTCCAGATTGGGTTGCACCACTTGCCGAGGCATTTTGGCCTGGGCCGCTGACTCTTATCTTTGAGCGTCATCCCTCGGTTTCGGATGTTATAACCGGTGGATTGCCCAGTATTGCGATAAGAATGCCTGATCATCCGGTGCTTTTATCACTATTGCAACAGTTCAATATTGCCGTTGCTGCTCCATCTGCAAACTTACATAAAAAACTCAGCCCGACCAGTGCAGAGCAAGTATTGAGTGGGCTTGATGGAAGGATTGCTGCTGTACTCGATGGCGGCATTTGCAGTGTGGGTACTGAGTCGACTATTTTACGGATCAGTGAAAATCAAGCTGAGATTTTACGAAGTGGTCCATTATCCGCGAGGGATTTTCAGCCCTACTTACCGTTCCCCGTTATTACGCCTGAATGCCATCAGGAAGTGATTTCTGGCAATATGAAAGTCCATTATCAGCCTAATGCCAAAGTCGTAATTTGTGCTGCTTCACTCGCAACGCAATTTTATGCAGAGCCTGAAGCTACGGGGATATTGGGATATTCTGCACAGATGGAAAATATCCATTGCCAACATAAGCTGATATTACCGAACAACCACCAAGGATATCGACAAGCACTTTATGCCTCTCTTTACGCATTAGACCTAAAGGGGATTAAAACACTTTTGGTTGAAGCGCCGCCTCGTCTTGAGGAGTGGGCTGATATTTGGGATCGATTAAACCGCGCTGCTGCGGAATAGTTTCTCTGTGGTCAGTATTGCAGTTTTTTGCAAAAAAATGCCCCTCGTTAAAATGTTAACGAGGGGCATATGTTTTTTGGGTAGCAACCTTTTAATCATCAATTAAATATTTAAAAATCATAATATGGATTTTAATTTATCGGATGCGTTTTACTCTTTTACTTCCCTATAGAGAAACTAAAAATATAAAACTACTCAAAGTGTTAGAAAGCTATTGGTGCACATGTGAAGTGCAACCTTTTATTAGGTTTTGCCATGGAGGAATCAATTCTTGGGGATTTTCAGCATTTAAAAAGTGGGATATCTGGGAAAGTAGGAAATAATAAATAGACTTTTGATTAATTAGCTTGAAACCTTTTATTTTTAAATAATTTATTATTCTTTAGCCGTACAACAACATGCTAGTAGTAAGCCAGCCGTTGTTAGGACTAGCCTACTACTATTCCGTGGGGAGCGTAGTAGTCTAAACTGAGTACACGTGTATAGGTGTTTATCCTTTGGCCGTTTTGAAATTATTACGTCTTACTAGCTTGGTATTAATGCGCTCTTGTGTGCCGATGACAAAGACAAAAAAGATAGGAACAAAGAATATTGCTAGTATGGTTCCGCTAAGCATACCGCCGAAAACGCCGGTGCCAATAGCGTGTTGAGTTTCTGCACTCGCGCCGCTTGCAAGCATCAAAGGGACGACGCCAAGGGTGAAGGCTAGCGAAGTCATCAAGATTGGACGCAGACGCAGCCGTGCAGCGGTTACTGCTGCATCGACCAAACTGCGTCCCTCGGCGTGTAATTGGCGGGCAAATTCGACGATAAGGATGGCGTTTTTCGCTGATAGGCCAATTATGGTAATCATCCCCACCTTGAAAAACACGTCATTAGGCATGCCTCGTAGCATAACAGCTGCCACGGCTCCGATGAGTCCCAGCGGAACTACCAGCATTACCGATAGCGGAATCGACCAGTTTTCGTACAGTGCAGCAAGAACTAAAAATACCACCAGCGCAGACAACAACATAAGCAGCGGCGCCTGTGCAGCCGATTGGCGTTCCTGTAATGATGCCCCTGTCCACGCTATCGCATAGCCTAGTGGTAACTGTGCCACTAGGCGTTCCATTTCTGCCATGGAGGCTCCGCTGGAAACACCTGGCGCAGCACCTCCCGAAATTCGTACTGCCGGAAAGCCTTGAAAGCGCATCATTTGCTGTGGCGATTCACTCCATTTGGGTGTCACTACCTCCCGCAGAGGTACCATGCCACCGCTAGTATTACGCACCCGCAGGCTTAGCACGTCATCTAGCTGCATACGTGCAGACGCTTCCGCTTGCAGAATGACTTGTTGCATACGTCCATTATTCGGAAAATCATTGACATACTGTGATCCCATGGCTGCCGAAAGCGTGCTGCTTACCGCTGCGAAAGACAGGCCCATAGCCTCGGCTTTTGGTCGATTTATATCTAGGTTAATGCTTTCACCGGGCGGTAAACCATCTGGGTAGACATTGCTAACCACCTTGCTTTGAGCCGCTAACTCGAGCAGTTGCGCCTGTGCAGCAAGTAACGCCGTTTCACCACGGTTGGCTCTATCTTGCAGGTATAGAGTGAAGCCTGATGAAGTCCCCAGCTCGTCGATGGCAGGTGGCATCAGGCTCATGACAGTGCCTTCGACGTTATTTGCCATAGCTTGTTGTGCAAGTTCTGCTTCCTCTGCCGCTGTGGCACCATTACGTTTATCCCAATCTTTGAGCATAGTGAAAGCCATGGCAGCGTTTGGGCCTGAGCCTGCAAAGCTAAAGCCCTGTACTACCATATTGGTATCCAATGTTGGGCGAGTAGCTACGTGTGCTTCATATTTTTTTACCACTTCTAGTGTACGTTCGCTTGTTGCGCCAGTGGGTAATTGAATAGAGGTCATGAAGTAGCCTTGATCTTCGTCGGGTAGGAAGGACGAAGGTAATTCCTTAACCGCTAATACGAGTACAGCGCAGATCACTGCAAATGCTGCCATCATTCGCCCGCTACGCCCTACCAAGTGTACTAACCGTGCACTGTAACGAGTCGTCAAGCGTTCGAAGGCGCGGTTAAAAGCACCAAAAAATCCGCTTTTGTGTTGGTGATCTGCACTGACAGGATGCAATAGTGTCGAACATAGGGCTGGAGTTAAAGACAGGGCGAGGAAGGCTGAAATTAAGATCGACACCGCCATAGCCAAACTAAATTGTTGATAGATAACGCCTACCGAGCCGCTACCAAAGGCCATGGGAATAAACACAGCCGTTAGCACTAAGGTTATACCTATTACCGCACCAGTAATTTCCTTCATCGCCCGTGAGGTCGCTTCTTTGGGAGATAACCCTTGGGTCGCCATCAGCCGTTCCACGCTTTCAACCACCACAATAGCGTCGTCAACAATAATGCCAATGGCCAATACCATGCCAAACATAGTCAGCGAATTTATTGAAAAACCCGCCAGCAACATTACGGCAAAGGTGCCGAGCAATGCGATGGGGGCGACGATGGCTGGAATTAGTGTGTAGCGCAGCTTCTGCAAGAACAGGAACATGACCAGAAACACTAAGCCCATAGCTTCAAACAGGGTATAGATTACTTTTTTGATAGACACTTTGACGAAAGGTGCTGTGTCGAAGGGCACTGAATAGCTTATGCCTGAGGGCATGCTGGTTGCTAGTTCGGCTAAGCGTTCTCGCACTGCTGAAGCGGTGCGAACGGCGTTGGCGCCTGGGGATAGTTGAATCGCGGCACTGGTTGCCGTTACACCATTCTCACGGTTCGAAAAACCATAGGACTGAGCGCCCAGCTCAACTCTAGCCACATCAGCCAACACCAATTTGGCGCCATCGACACTGGAACGTAGGGCAATAGCGGCGAACTCCTCGGGTGTGGTCAGTTGTCCTTGTACGGTCAATGGGACTGTTAGGCGTTGTCCGGGTAAGGCTGGCTCATCACCGAGTCGGCCTGGGGCGATTTGTGCGTTCTGCTGTTCAATCGCCAGACTAAGGTCGTTCATTGTCAGGCCATAGGCGGTGAGTTTATTGGGGTCAACCCAGACACGCATGGCTTGCTCTGCACCAAATAATTGCACTCGTCCCACACCGTCGATTCGGCGTAGTTCCTCGACAACATTTCGCGCCAAATAGTCGTTTAGCGCGACTTCGTCGAATTGACCATTAGGTGACGTCATGCCAATCATCATCAGAAAGCTCGATGCTGCCGACTCAACCTGCAGACCGCTCTGCCGTACGACTTGAGGTAAGCGTGGTTCGACTGCCTTAATGCGATTTTGCACATCAACTTGGGCAAGTTCCGCATCTGTGCCCGGTTTGAAGGTGGCGGTAATTTGTGCACTTCCTGAGCTGTCAACTGATGATTCAAAGTACAGTAGGTTTTTTACCCCCGATAGTTCACGCTCGACAAGGCTTATCACAGAGTCATTAAGTGTTTGTGGCGTGGCTCCTGGATAAGCGGCATAAATGCTTACCGACACGGGGGCAACCGAAGGGTAGCGAGAGATAGGTAATTGCGGAATCGAGATGACACCAATCAGTACGATAAAGAGGGCTATCACCCATGCAAATACTGGGCGGTTAATAAAAAACTGTGGCATGGTATGTCTCCAAATCAGCGCACATCGGCACTTAATTGCTGCTCTGCTGTGGGTTGCCAAAGCCGAGCATGAACCTGCGCATCAGGACTTAGGCGTTCGATGCCTTCAACGACTATCTGCTGGCCAGCAGATAGTCCTGATATCACGCGGTAGCGGCCTGCCACTAGCTCATCGACTTTAATTGCTACTGGATGTACCTTGCCCTCCGCATTGAGTACCCATACTTGGGGTTGACCCGCCTTACGGGTGACCGTCTGTTGTGGCACTCTCAGAGTGGAAGAATAGTAAGTCTTTGGAACCCGAGCTTTTACAAAAAGACCGGGCAATAGGCGATGTTGTGGATTATCAACGAGTACACGCAGCAGTACATCGCCGGTACCTGTATCCACCTCGGAGCCTGAAAATAAGATATGACCTTTCATGCCAAGAGACTCACCGCTGCTGCTCAGGATCTCTACGCTTAACTTTGGGTTAGCTTCGTTTGCTTGCTGACGCATGCTGTCTAACATAGATGCTGGCAGTCGAACATCGACATACACTTGGTCAATTTGTTGGATCCTCGCCATTGGTGTGGTATCAGTCGGTGATACTAAGGCTCCTTCACTCACTAAGGCTTGATCAATTTGCCCTGAGATAGGGGCTTTGACGCTGGCAAATTCTAAATCTAACTGGCGCCGCGTAAGTGTCGCTTGGGATTGGGCGACATCTGCTGCGGCTTGATCGCGCAGGGAAATTGCATCATCAAACATTTGTTGGCTAACCGCTTCGGTTTTTAACAGGGAGGCCAAGCGTGCCGTTTCCTGGCGAGAACGAACCAATACGGCTTCGGCTCGTTGCAAGGCGGCTGCCGCAATAGCAACATCGGCTTTAAATTGTGCAGGATCAATCTGGAATAGCACTGTGCCAGATGTTACCTCGCTGCCTTGCTCGAACAGACGATGTTGAACTATGCCGCTAACTTGCGCGCGGATCTCTGCACTGCGAACAGCAACAACGCGACCAGGTAGATCTTCTGTGACCAATAGTGCTTCGTTATCCAGTGTGATTACAGAAACCTGGATTAGAGAGGGGGTATTTTCCTCCTGCTCCGCGGAGTCGCAACCCATCAATCCCATTACGGCAATTCCTACCAAGAGTACCAAGTTTAAATGCCGTTTTTTGCTGAACATAACCAACTCTCCTCTATTTGCTACGTTCTCACTGATGACATTGACCAATGCTTGAGAACTCACTGAATTATGACGAGTCGCTATTGCGAATTATTCGAGGCTTTGTGGAGAATGTGTGGAGGGAGTGATAAAGTTCTTCAATTTCAGCCTTAGAGCTATTTATGTCCAATCTCAATGCCACAAAAAGTCAGATGACTTCGGCACTTGTACTGATTGCCGAAGATGAAGCCGAGATTGCCGAGATTCTGATTGCCTATTTACAGCGAAGTGGGCTGCGAACTCAACACGCGACGGATGGTATTCAAGCATTAGCCATGCACGGTACATTTAAGCCCGATCTGTTGTTGCTTGATGTACAGATGCCTAATCTCGATGGCTGGAAGGTATTGAATGAAATTCGTTCCCGTGGCGATACACCAGTGATCATGCTTACCGCGCTTGACCAAGATATCGATAAGTTAATGGGGTTACGCCTCGGTGCCGATGACTATGTGGTTAAACCTTTCAATCCTGCTGAGGTGGTCGCTAGGGTTCAAGCTGTTTTGCGACGCGTCCGAATTAACCCGTCTACCAATAGCCAAATATTGCGCGTCGGCCAGTTTCAAATCGACTTAGACAGTCACGAGGCCAGCGTGAACTTGAAAGGTCAGCAGCAAATACTCGATCTGACACTCACTGAATTTAAACTGTTAGCCTGTCTGATGCGGGCGCCAAAACGTGTTTTTAGCCGTGAGGAGCTACTTATTAATTGCTTACCCGAAGGTGATACTCAGGAACGCACTGTAGATAGTCATATCAGTAAGCTGCGTAAAAAACTTGAAGCCCTTAATATTCAAGGAGTACCGCTCAGCGTCTGGGGGGTTGGCTATCGCTTTGGTGGTGAAGTATGAAGCAATCACCGGGCTTACGCAGACAAATTATTCAATCCTTAGCTGTGATGACGCTAGGGATTATTTTCCTGTCGGTATTTGGTTCCTATGTTTTCTATGCTATTGCGGTGACCTACTTGCCTGGCAGCATATCTGAAACTTGGATGCCTTCTCGGATGGAGATGATCTGGATTGTTTGCACTATCGCCGCCGCATTGGGGATGTCGCTTTTTGTTGCTGTTCGTCTGTCTCGGCGAATCCTCAATCCGTTGAATTCTGTGGCATATAGCCTACGCGAAGTCGCTCTAGGTAAACTCAACGCACGCGCAAAAATGGATCAAGACACTATGGGAGAAACCGCGCAACTGGTTAGTGACTTTAATGCGATGGCTGAGCGATTAGAGTGTATGACCCGCGAGCGGGAGTTTTGGAATGCGGCCATTGCCCATGAGCTTCGCACTCCGGTCACCATTTTGCGTGGTCGATTGCAGGGCTTAGCGGAAGGTGTTTTTAGTCCTAATAGTGAGTTGTTCGAGGGATTGTTACGGCAGGTCGAAGGCTTAAATCACCTGATAGAAGATTTACGAGTGCTGAGCCTTAACGACAATGGCCACTTAGAGTTACATCGTGTAGAGGTTTGTTTAGCGGATGAACTTAGTACAGTGATTGAAACCTTTACAGCGGCTTTAGATGCCAGAGGACTCAAACTTAAGTTGGAACTCGATTCTAGCCTTCAAGTTTACTGTGATGCCATCCGTATCCGTCAGGTGCTAATCGCACTACTAGAAAATGCTCGCCAGCATGCAGATCCCGGCGAGTTAACCGTGCGGCTCTATCATTCGGATGATAATTGCTATCTAAGTGTGGAAGATGAGGGGCCAGGTATCCCTGATGCTGCCGCCAGTTACGTATTCGAAGCATTTCGTCGAGTCGATCCTTCTCGTTCACGAAAAAGTGGCGGTAGCGGGCTTGGTCTTGCCGTGGTTAAGACTATTGTTGAAGCTCACGGCGGCCATGTGGTCTGCCAGCCATCGGGTCGTGGAGGAACAGTATTCGTTCTATTTTGGCCAATTAGGCAAGTTTAGGCTTTATTCTTGTCTACTAATATATTTATTTAATAGGTTTTTTTCTTATATTACAAATGTGCTCCAAAATTTATCTTCGGAGCACATACGGAGCAAGAATCGACAAAACCCTTCAAATTGCTTCCCACCCAATAAAACAAAATTATTTTAAAATCATAATGTTGTTTTGATGCGTTTTACTATTTTACTTCCCGATACAGAATGAGCTAAAAATTTTGCCGAGTAGATCGTCTGAAGTAAAACGGCCAGTGATTTCAGATAGGGCGAGTTGCGCCATTCTGAGCTCTTCTGCTAACAGTTCACCTGCGAGATAAACCTCTAATTGCTCTTTACCAAGTTGCAGATGGCTCGCGGCAACATCCAATGCTTCTAGGTGACGACGACGGGCGATAAAGCCACCTTCGAGATTACTCTGATAACCCATCAGCGATTTAAGGTGCTGTTTTAACTCGTCAACACCGAGGCCTGTTTTGGCCGAGATCCTATACACGCTGTAACCTTTTTCTTCGGTCATGGCGAGGTTTTCACCTGTGAGATCGGCCTTATTGCGGACAACAGTCACGCCTAAATTGGCGGGGAGACGATCGATAAAATCCGGCCAAATATCGTGGGGATCGACGGCATCCGTGGTAGTACCATCGACCATAAACAACACCCGATCGGCACTGTTTATTTCATTCCAAGCGCGCTCGATACCGATTTGTTCAACCGTATCTGTCGTATCACGTAAACCTGCGGTGTCGATAATATGCAGCGGCATACCATCTAAATGGATGTGTTCGCGCAGCACATCGCGAGTGGTGCCAGCTATTTCGGTCACAATCGCCGACTCTTTACCGGCGAGCGCATTAAGTAGACTGGATTTTCCGGCATTGGGGCGACCGGCAATCACCACTTTCATGCCTTCGCGGATAATCGAGCCTTGCTTGGCACTGGCTTGGACGGCGCTGAGTTTGTCGATGATTTTGTAGAGTGCATTGGCAATTTTGCCATCACTTAAAAAGTCGACTTCTTCATCGGGGAAATCAATCGCGGCTTCGACGTATAAACGCAGATGGGTGACTTGATCCACCAGCTCATGCACTTCCTTCGAAAACTCACCTTGCAGTGATTGCAGCGCGCTTTTAGCCGCTTGTTCACTGGTGGCATCGATAAGGTCGGCAATGGCTTCGGCCTGGGTTAAGTCCAGCTTGTCGTTCATAAAGGCCTGTTCACTAAACTCGCCAGGTTTGGCGATGCGAATGCCATCGACTTCTAATACGCGCTTGATCAGCATATCGAGGACGATTTGACCACCGTGTCCCTGCAGCTCTAATACATCTTCACCCGTGAAGGAATTAGGGCCTTTAAAAAACAGTGCGATACCTTGGTCTATCACTTGGCCTGAGGCATTTTTAAAGTCGCAGTAATCGGCGTAACGGGGTTTAGGTAAATGACCCAATACGGCCATGGCCACATCAGTTGCCTTATCACCAGAGATTCGAATGATACCCACGCCGCCCCGTCCGGGCGCGGTGGCCTGTGCCACGATAGTGTCAGTTGTCACGGAAATACCCATTAATATCGATCAAATTATCTAAAGGAAAAGGCGGCCAATGAAGCCGCCTTTTTGAATATGCTGAGCTGTTAGCTCCTATCTAGCGCTTGGGCTTATTTTAAGCCTTTTTTCTCTAGACCTGCATAAATAATCTTCTGCTGGATGATGGCAACAATGTTACCTACTAACCAGTACAGTACCAGACCCGATGGGAACCACAGGAAGAATACGGTAAAGATCACTGGCATCCATTGCATCATCTTCACTTGCATTGGGTCCATTGTCGGTGCGATGGGTTGCATTTTTTGCATCACAAACATGGACACACCCATCAGCAGCGGCAGAATGTAGTATGGATCTTGTACTGATAAGTCGTGGATCCATAACATAAATGGTGCGTGACGCAGCTCGAAGCTCTCTAGCAATACCCAGTATAGGGCAATAAAGATTGGCATCTGTAAAATAATAGGTAAACAGCCACCCATAGGGTTAACTTTTTCCTTCTTATACAGTTCCATCATGGCTTGACCCATCTTTTGACGGTCATCGCCGAAACGCTCTTTTAGTTCCTGCAGTTTTGGCTGTAGGTTACGCATCTTAGCCATTGAGGTGTACTGCGCTTTGGTAAGCGGGAACAGTAAACCACGAACGGTTAAGGTGATCAGGATAATTGCCACACCCCAGTTACCCACAAATGATTGATAGAACATCAATAACCAGTGGATTGGAACGGCTAACCACCAAAGGAAACCGTAATCAACTACTAGGTTTAAGGTATCAGATAACGCAGATAGCGCTTTTTGATCTTTAGGGCCAACATAGAACTGTGAGCTAATTTCTTGCGTTGCACCTGGTGCAATATCATATACCGCGCCACGGAAACCAATGTTCGCTAAACCGCCAGCGCTTACACTCGAGAAAATCGTGTTGCTATCGGTTGCTGGTGGGATCCAAGCTGATACGAAGTAATGTTGCAGCATCGCCGCCCAACCACCGAGAGTCGGTTGATTGAGGTTGCTCTTGCTCATATCTTCAAACTTGTACTTTTCGTAACGTACATCTTGAGTCGAAAACGCGGCGCCACGGTAAGTTGGCATCATCATGCTGCTTTCAGATGGCTTGATGGTCTGTTTAATCTGACCGTACATCTGAACTTGCAATGGAGCAGCTGAGGTGTTGTTGATTTTGTAATCGATATCAACATTAAACTTGCCACGATGGAATACAAACACTTTTGTGTAAGTCACACCGTTATCAGCCACATAGGTCAGTGGTACTTCTAAGGTGTCTTGGCCATCGGCTAAGGTAAATTCAGTTTTGCTGGCGGCAAATGCGGCGCGACCTTTAGCACTGCTATCGATACCATCACGGCCAATTAGGCCACTCTGAGCGATATAAGTGTAATCTTTGGTTTGCTCAAGCAAAACAAATGGCTGGTCTTTACCCTGTTCCAATTTATGTGAAACCAGTGCAGCAAAAACAATATCACCACCCACAGGGTTGATTTGCACATCGAGCTGATCGGTTTTAACCGTGATTAGATTTTGCGTCGCAGCGACTGCTGCTGGCACACCAGTATCCGCTTCTGGAACATCAGCACTGTGATTAGTGGTCGCATTCGCCACTACAGACGATTCGGTTGCAACGGGTTTTGGAGCTTTGTCTGCTTGCCACTGTTGCCACAGCAAAAAGCTGACAAACAGTAGTCCTATTAGCAATATATTGCGTTGAGATTCCATAGCCTATTTATTACACCTGTCATTTTTAGGGGGGACGGGATCACTACCGCCGGGATGCAAAGGGTGACATTTTAATATGCGTTTCAATGCAAACCAACAACCTTTCGCGGTTCCGTGCACTTTTATTGCCTCAATGGCGTAATGAGAGCAAGTGGGATTGAAACGACATCGAGGTCCCAAGATTGGGCTGATGAAGATTTGATAGCCACGAATAAACGTGGTTGCTAGCCATTGTAGCGGCGACTGAGTTTGCGCCATAGCTTTTCTATCAACTTGTTGAGTTCGGCATTTTCCATTTCCATCACCCCATTTCTAACCAGCACAACAATATCAAGATGAGGAATATTGTGTTGATTGAGGCGAAAACTATCTCTGATCACTCGCTTAATGCGATTTCGCTGATTGGCACGTTTTACGTAGCGTTTAGCAACAGTAAGACCCAGACGCGGATGTTGTTCCGAATTAGGAATGGCAAGCAAGGTTATTTCAGCAGAAGATGCTTTGATGGGATTGGAAAATACAGATTTAAATTGCGCGGGAGTTAGCAAGCGTAACTCCCGCGTAAAGGTATAGCTAGTCAACTAGTTATCCACTTAATTAAGCAGATAAACGAGCGCGACCTTTCGCACGACGACGTGCAAGCACCTTACGGCCGCCTGCAGTAGCCATACGAGCGCGGAAGCCGTGAGAACGCTTGCGCTTCAGGTTGCTAGGTTGAAAAGTACGTTTACTCATGATGGCAATCCGTCTTTGTTATTAGTGAACATATCCTTATCTCCACGAATAGAGGTAAGGGTAAAAAAGAGGCCGAATTGTAATCACTTTACTTGTCCCCGTCAACAACGAAAGTCAGCAAGTGGGTTATTTCTGCCAGCGTATCCTTAGATCAACTCCCCCCACACACTATAAGATGTGGATAACTCTGTGTATGGACACTACATCTAGTAGTTAAGAGGAACTGTTAACAGATCAAAGGGGCGCCATTATAGATCAATCTGGATCGCTTAATAAAGCGGGATTTTCCCTATTTGTTGAATAAAAGGATCGAATTTGATCTTTGATGATCGAGGATGCTGACAAAGAATGATCTTGTTGGGGATAATTATTTTTTAAGGATAGCGATCCTTGAGATCTCGCTATAGAATACACCTCTTTTTGATGATCTTTTGGGGATAACTTAGTGGCGGTTTCACTTTGGCAACAATGTATCGGAAGACTGCAAGATGAGCTTTCTGCTCAGCAGTTCAGTATGTGGATCAGACCGTTACAAGCCGAAATGGATGGAGATACTTTGGTGTTATATGCGCCTAACCGCTTCGTGCTCGATTGGGTTAGGGATAAGTACATCAATATCATTAATCAGTTTTTTACTGAGCAAATGGGTAATGATGCGCCTAAGCTACGCTTCGATATCGGTAGTCGTCCGTCCGCGAAAAAGCCAGAACCTGCGCCCGTCGCAGCAGTGCGCGTACCCAATCCCCAAACTAAGGCTTCTGTTGGTACATCATTTAATACCACCGAGCCTGTGACTAACACTAACCATCGCAGCAATATCAATCCAACTTATCAATTCGATAACTTCGTTGAGGGTAAGTCAAACCAACTTGGTAAAGCGGCTGCATTGCAAGTAGCTGAAAATCCAGGCGGTGCATATAACCCACTATTCTTATATGGTGGAACTGGTCTAGGTAAGACTCACTTGTTGCACGCTGTCGGTAACGGGATCATTAAAAATAATCCCAATGCTAAAGTGGTTTATATGCATTCCGAGCGTTTTGTGCAAGACATGGTCAAAGCGCTGCAAAACAATGCGATCGAAGAATTCAAACGCTATTACCGTAGTGTCGATGCACTGTTTATCGACGATATTCAATTTTTTGCCAATAAAGACCGATCCCAGGAAGAATTTTTCCATACCTTTAACGCACTGCTTGAAGGTAACCATCAGATCATCCTGACATCGGATCGTTATCCAAAAGAGATCGACGGGGTAGAGGACAGATTAAAATCCCGCTTTGGTTGGGGCTTAACAGTTGCTATTGAACCGCCAGAGCTTGAAACTCGCGTGGCGATTTTGATGCGCAAAGCGCAAGAGAGCGGCATTAACCTGCCCGATGAAGTGGCCTTTTTTATTGCTAAGCGCTTACGTTCAAACGTACGCGAGTTAGAAGGGGCGTTAAACCGCGTGATCGCCAACGCTAACTTTACCGGTCGCCCAATAACGATTGATTTTGTGCGTGAAGCACTACGTGACCTCTTGGCACTGCAGGAAAAATTAGTCACTATAGACAACATTCAGAAAACCGTAGCTGAATACTACAAAATCAAGATGGCTGATATGTTGTCTAAGCGTCGTTCGCGCAGTGTTGCGCGCCCAAGACAAGTGGCCATGGCGTTATCCAAAGAATTAACTAACCAGAGCTTGCCGGAAATTGGTGATGCCTTTGGTGGTCGAGATCACACCACAGTGTTACATGCCTGTCGTAAGATTGCTCAGCTACGGGAAGAGAGTCACGACATTAAAGAAGATTATGCTAACTTGATTAGAACCTTATCTTCTTAAAATCAAGGAATTTGGACACTATGAAATTTTCAATTGATAGGGACGCCCTATTAAAGCCGCTTCAATTGGTTTGTGGTGCGGTAGAAAGACGCCATAACTTGCCTATTTTGGCAAATCTCCTTGTAGAAGTTAGTGGTCACTCACTCAAATTAACAGGTACTGACCTTGAAGTTGAGTTAGTCGGTCAGGCGGTTATTCATGGTGATATCGAAGAAGGTCGAACTACAGTTCCTGCTAAGAAGCTGTTAGATATCGTTAAATCTTTGCCTGAGCAAAGCGAGCTTAAGGTCGAGCAGCAAGATAACAAGTGGTTGTTACGCTCTGGCCGTAGTCGTTTTTCGCTGGCAACCCTGCCCGCAGAAGAATACCCCAATGTGGAAGCCTTTCAGGCGGAAATCGAATTCACCCTTAAGCAAGGCGTGCTGAAGTCGTTGATTGATGCGACCCAGTTTTCGATGGCGAACCAAGACGTTCGTTACTATCTGAATGGTTTATTGCTCGAAACCGAAGGTAATGTGCTGCGCGCCATTGCTACCGACGGTCACCGCTTAGCCTTAAGTCACAGAACCATAGATGCACAATTACCTGAAAAACAAGTCATCGTGCCCCGTAAAGGCGTGATGGAAATGGCGCGTTTGTTGGAAGCCGACGATTTAGATATCGCAATTGCCATTGGTGATAATGCGATTCGTGCGACCACCAGCACTACTGTCTTTACCAGTAAATTAGTCGATGGTCGTTTCCCCGATTATCGCCGCGTGTTACCTAAGGGCGGTGATAAAATCGTTATCGCCAGCCGTAACCACTTCAAGCAAGCTTTAACGCGCGCTTCTATTTTATCGAATGAGAAGTTTCGTGGTGTACGCATTCAGTTAGAGGCGGGGTTACTGAAAATCACCGCTAATAACCCAGAGCAAGAAGAAGCGGAAGAAATCATCGATGTGGATTACAACAATCAGCCACTCGAAATTGGTTTCAACGTCAGTTACTTATTGGACGTGCTCAACAACCTTAAGTCCGATGATGTGCGTATCACCTTAATCGATGGTAACTCAAGTGCCTTGCTGGAAAACCACTTGGAAGAAGATTCCATGTATGTGGTTATGCCAATGCGCTTATAGTCATCCTATTTCTACGCAGTGCCATACGCCGCTTTATAGCGGCGTATATGTCTTCAAACCTTATCTCTTGTTGCCTTATTAACTCTAATGGATGTGAATTGCGGTATGATAACAGTCCTGAGTCTTGGCCTGAGCCGTCGATACGGTTTGATGAGTAACGCATGAGCCTTATCCGTCTTAATATTGATTCTTTTCGCAATATTCAATTGGCGCAACTGAGCCCGAGTGAAGGGATTAATCTGATCTATGGTCAAAATGGCAGTGGCAAAACCAGTATTCTTGAGGCGATTTACTTTCTCGGGATGGGGCGTTCGTTTCGCAGCCACTTATCTCAACGAGTCATCAATAACGACCAAGACAAACTAACCCTGTTTGCGACCTTAAATTTACCCCGCGGCGACAGTAAAATCGGTCTGCGGCGTTTTCGCAGTGGCGAAACCGAA
The DNA here is from genome assembly GCF_000282755.1 of Shewanella sp. POL2. Lineage (NCBI taxonomy): Bacteria > Pseudomonadati > Pseudomonadota > Gammaproteobacteria > Alteromonadales > Shewanellaceae > Shewanella > Shewanella sp. POL2. The sequence goes on along the minus strand of NZ_AKZL01000053.1, from coordinate 5,352 downwards.
GTCAAAATTGACGGCGAAAAGGTCAAACGGCTATCGACTTTAGCTGAAACCTTGCCCATACAAGTCATCACGCCGGAAAGCTTTTCGTTATTGTTTGAAGGTCCAAAATCCCGCAGGCAGTTTATTGATTGGGGGGCCTTTCATTCGGACCCACAGTTTTATGCGGCGTGGGTGAATGTGAGGCGAGTTCTTAAGCAACGAAATCAGCTACTTAGGAATAATTCTCCCTATGATCAAATCCAATATTGGGATCGGGAGTTTGTCCGTTATACCGAGCAGGTCACTGAAATACGAAACCGTTATGTAGACTCGTTAAATGAGCTACTTAAGGGTATAATCGAGGAGTTTTTACCGCAGGTGAATGTTAAGGTTTCATTTACCCGCGGATGGGATAGCAAAACGGATTTTGCACAACTTCTCGAATCACAATATCCCAGAGATTTGGCTACGGGTCATACCGTCAGCGGTCCCCATAAAGCTGACTTAAGACTTCGTGTAGGCACTTTGCCGGCGCAGGATGCCCTGTCCCGTGGTCAATTGAAATTATTAGTCTGTGCACTGCGTATTGCACAGGGAAAGTTGCTCAAACAACAAATAGATAAACACAGTATTTATCTTGTGGATGATCTTCCATCCGAGTTGGATGCACAGCATAGGCAGCTATTGCTGAAACAGCTAGTGGACACTGGTGCACAAGTGTTTGTGACCGCCATTGAGCCAGCAGCAATAGTCGATTCGTTACACACGCCTCCCAGTAGGATGTTCCATGTGGAACACGGACGTGTAACGGTAATTGAATAACCATTGAGAGAATAATATGTCAGAGAATAGTTACGATTCTTCGAGTATTAAGGTCCTTAAGGGCCTTGATGCAGTACGTAAGAGACCTGGGATGTATATTGGTGACACCGACGACGGTACGGGTCTACATCATATGGTGTTCGAAGTAGTCGATAACTCTATCGATGAAGCCTTAGCGGGCCATTGTACTGATATCACAATTACTATCCATGTGGATGGTTCGGTTTCTGTTAAGGATGATGGCCGTGGTATTCCGGTCTCTATCCATGAAGAAGAAGGCGTATCGGCCGCAGAAGTTATCATGACGGTTCTGCATGCTGGTGGTAAGTTCGACGATAACTCCTATAAAGTGTCAGGTGGTCTGCACGGTGTGGGTGTGTCGGTGGTCAACGCGCTTTCTAAAAAGCTGCAATTAACCATTCGTCGCGATGGTAAAGTCCACGAGCAGTTTTACACCCATGGTGTACCTGATGCGCCAATCAAAGAGATTGGTGATGCAACTAAAACGGGTACCGAAATCCGTTTCTGGCCAAGTGAGCAAACTTTCAGTGATGTTGAGTTTCACTTTGAAATCCTGGCTAAACGGGTGCGAGAACTGTCGTTCCTTAACTCTGGTGTGGGGATTCGCTTAGTCGACGAGCGTGATAATAAAAACGAATTCTTTAAATACGAAGGCGGTATCAGCGCATTCGTTGATTACTTGAACCGTAATAAAACGCCGGTAAACAAAGATGTATTCCACTTTATGCAGGAGCGTGACGACGGCATTACCGTTGAAGTGGCGATGCAGTGGAACGATGGTTACCAAGAAAACATATTCTGTTTTACCAACAACATCCCGCAGCGTGACGGTGGTACTCACTTAGCCGGTTTCCGTAGTGCGTTGACACGTAACCTCAACAACTACATGGAAAACGAAGGTTATAACAAGAAAGGCAAAACCAACGCGACTGGCGATGACGCCCGCGAAGGTTTAACGGCTGTTATCTCGGTTAAAGTGCCCGATCCTAAGTTCAGCTCGCAAACCAAAGACAAGCTAGTGTCTAGCGAAGTGAAAGCCGCGGTTGAACAAACCATGGGTGAAAAGCTAAACGACTATCTGCTTGAAAACCCAGCCGATGCTAAGTTAATCGTTGGTAAGATTGTTGATGCGGCTCGTGCCCGTGAAGCGGCGCGTAAAGCCCGTGAAATGACGCGTCGTAAAGGCGCGCTCGATTTAGGTGGTTTGCCTGGTAAGCTGGCGGATTGCCAAGAGAAAGACCCTGGTCTTTCAGAAATCTACATAGTGGAAGGGGACTCTGCTGGCGGTAGCGCTAAGCAGGGACGTAATCGTAAGAATCAAGCGATTCTGCCACTGAAAGGTAAAATCTTAAACGTTGAGAAAGCCCGTTTCGATAAAATGCTGTCTTCTCAAGAGGTTGCAACACTAATCACCGCACTTGGCTGTGGTATTGGTCGTGATGAATACAACCCAGATAAGACTCGCTACCACAACATCATCATCATGACGGATGCTGACGTCGACGGCTCGCACATTCGTACCTTGCTGTTGACCTTCTTCTTCCGCCAAATGCCTGAACTGATTGAACGTGGTTATGTGTATATTGCTCAACCACCTTTATTCAAAGTGAAGAAAGGTAAGCAAGAACAATATCTGAAAGACGAAGCGGCACTGACTCAGTATTTGACCACTCAAGCGTTAGATGGCACCAGCATTTATCCATCTCAAGGTGCGCCAGGTATGTCGGGTGAGCCATTAGAGCGTTTAGTGACGCAATACCGCGAAGTAGAGGCGATTGTTGCCCGTTTAGAGCAACGTTATCCAACGCATATCACTAATCGGATGCTTTACCACCCAATGATCAGCAATGAGATGTTGGCCGATGAAGCTAAGATGAAGGAATGGATAGACGCCTTTATCCATGAGTTGGTGGAATTAGAAAATAGCGGCGTGCTGTATTCTGGTGAGCCTGTACTCGATCCTGAGCGTAAAGTGTATCTGCCAAAGATCACCATTCGTAAACATGGTATCGACACGCATTACCTATTTAGCTATGACTTCTTCCAATCAATGGATTATCAACGTATTGCTAAGTTAGGTGCAGCCCTAGAAGGCTTGATTGAAGCCGGTGGTTATGTGCAACGTGGTGACCGAGTGAAAGAAGTCGGCAGCTTCATTGAAGCACTAGATTGGACGATTTCAGAAGCTAAACGTGGTTTATATATCCAACGTTATAAAGGATTGGGTGAGATGAACCCTGAGCAATTGTGGGAAACCACAATGGATCCTGAATCACGGCGTATGCTGCAAGTGACCATTGATGACGCCGTCGGCGCAGACCAATTGTTTACTTGCTTGATGGGCGATCAAGTAGAACCGCGTCGTGAGTTTATTGAAGCCAACGCGCTGAACGTGGCTAACTTAGACGTTTAATATCTAGACGTTTAATATCGTTTTTTACAGACTAAAGTGATTGATAAAAAAGGGAAAGCTTAGCTTTCCCTTTTCTTTTGCAAAAAATTACCTATCAACACCTGCCTCATCAGCTTCGACAATTTCAGTCTCCGCTTTTGCGGCAGTTATCCAAGCCTGCATTTCTGGCTGGCTCACAATAAATTCCATATACGCTCGGCTCGCTTGCGAGACTTCAATCTCATAGGTAAAGAAGCGCATTACCACTGGTGCAAACATCATATCGGCGATTGACCACTCGCCAAATAACCAAGTGCCCTGATTTTTGGATGGGGTAAACTCAGTCATTTGCTGAGACCAAATGCTGTCGATGCGTGCAATATCTTGCTGAACAGCGGGGTTAAGCTCGACATATCGACGGGCACGGATATTCATAGGCAGGGCATTTCGCAGGGCATGAAAGCCTGAATGCATTTCACAGGCGAGGGAGCGAGCCTTGGCTTTTTGTTTTGGCTCTTGTGGCCATGCAGTGCCTGAAAGATAACAATCATTGATATATTCACAAATTGACAGTGAATCCCAAACGGTAATGTCACCATCGACCAGTGTTGGTACTTTTAACGTTGGCGAAATGGATTGGAGTTGCTGGTAGAAGCTATCGGTATCGAGTGGTAATAGCACTTCATCGAACTTAACGCCTGATTTCGCTGCCATTAACCAAGCTCGGAGCGACCAGCTAGAGTAGTTTTTATTGCCGATATAGAGTTTCATAAGCGCCTTCCAATTTTGAGTCGTGCTAATCACTATACATTATGTTTGTTTTTCACCGAGCGGTTAAGTTGTTGCATGCTCATTTCAGCCATTAAAATTGCTCACGCTATCAAGCTAAATTGGACTATGGTTTCACGTGAAACAATTCGACTTGGTAACCTTATCTTAAGTTTGGCAACATATACTCAAGCTGCACATAATACTGATACTGGCTGCTCTAGCATATCAATTACAATGGACGGATAATGTAATACTGGCTCAGTAAACACAGCTTTCATAGGTTGGAATATTTTGATTAAATCCATATTCAACAAAATTTTTAATATCCGTGAACAAGCAACACTTGAGCGACCTAAAAGCTTTAGTCAGACCGATCTCAGCAAACCTATAACGACAGCGTCACCTAAAAAACGTGTAGAAGAGCAATGTGATACTTCGATGAGTATTGACTTAGCGGCGCTGTTTTATAGTTTGTTATTCCCCGCCAGAACCAAAGATGCTGGTGGCGTTGCTAATAACCTTGAACGGCGAGTAATGGCTGAAATAGAGCTCGCCTTAGCATCGCCACAAGTGATTGCAGAAAAGGTGCTTAAGCTTCCCTCTAAGGTATTGGAGTTAGACCGTAAGTTAGCTGATCCACAGTTTGATACTAAAGACTTGTTGGCGTTAATCGAGCAAGATCCTTTACTGAGCGTCGAAGTGCTTAAGCTGTGTAACTCACCGGCCTTTAAGCGTGGTGAGCGGGAAGTGACTAGCTTGCAGCAAGCTTTAGTACAACTTGGCCGTGAACAGTTACGTTGCTTTGTGACTAGCTGCCTAGTGCGTGAGATGCTAGATATTAAACCCATTTATTTTCGGCGTTTTGGCGCTGAGATTTGGCGTCATTCAATGCAGGTGGCCTTTTTAACTAGCGAGCTGAGTGAAGAAGATAGGGACACCGCATTCCTATTAGGATTACTGCATGATGTGGGTAAGCTCGCCATCTTCAAAATGTTGCTTGATGCTTTTGTGCAAGCAGAGCCTGGTGAGCAGCCAAATTCTTGGTTATTCCGACAAGTGATGACGGCCAAATCACTTACCTTAAGTGCATTATTAGCAAGATATTGGCAGTTACCCAGTATTTTTGAAGCTGAACTGGATAAACTTGCCCACGTACATACCCGGCCGCATGAGGGGATTGCCGCAGTGGTTTGGCGCGCCAATATCATCAGTGAGATTTCGATGCTGCAGCAAGCGGGTAAATTGCCTGCTGACATGCTGAGCAACTTATTAGCCTTGGTTGGACTGGATCAAGTTCAATTTGAGGCGCTGCATGAAAAACTCCAGCAATTTTAATAAATTGCAGCCAATAAAAAAACGCGCTATCA
>NZ_AKZL01000052.1:0-31560 GCF_000282755.1 Shewanella sp. POL2 | reverse complement strand
AGGTATCGACAAAAGTTTGCTGATATATCCGGCCTACGCCCTTTAGATTGCCAACGTAGAAGGTATCCTGCGAGCCGAGATAACCAGGATGATGCGTTTCAATTTCACCGCAGGCTTCATCGTCTTGCTGCTTACGCTCAAGGGCAGCAACTTGTTCATCCGACAGGATTATCCCTTCTCGCTCGACTTTGGCTTCGAGGGCTTTTAATCGCTTTTTAAAGTTCTCTAAGCCATGCCGTAACCAAATGGAGCGCACGCCACTGGCAGAGACAAATACCCCTTGTTTTCGAAGCTCATTACTCGTGCGAGACTGTCCATGGGCTGGAAACGCGATAGCATGCGTTAAGACGGCATTTTCAGTGACATCATCGACACGATTCTTGAGATTAGGTGTTCTTCTAGACTGATTGATCAACGACTCAACGCCGCCGTTTTCAACCAGCTCTTGATAGCGATAGAAAGTATCACGGGAAAGCCCCATGACTTTACACGCTCTAGACACGTTTCCTAATTCTTCAGCGAGATTGAGTAAACCCGCTTTGTGTTTAATGATGGGATTGTTAGTATGAAGCATGAGAGTTACCTTTTTTCTTTGATTGAAGTTTCGACACCTTTATCAAAGTGGGTAACTCTCATCTTTTCAAGATGATGTGTCAGATCTAGTCTGAACTAATACAACTTATTCAAATGGCGGATTCAGCACTGTATAAAGCCAAATCTAATGGACGAAATCAGATCATGTCTGAGCTAGTACATTTAAAAATGCTATCTGGCCAACATGATGTGTGTGATTCATAGAGATCGTTTCAATCTTCTCAGCTCCAATTCAAGCCTGTAGTTTTATTCTTGAAGAGGTTCTTTTGCTGGTTCATAAAGCTCCTGAACCTCTTCAGAATAAGGCGTTTGCTCAGCCATTTCGAAGTATCGCTCCATGGGTGTTTTCCCATGGTGTGCGCTATGAGGCCTCTCCCAGTTGTAGTAATGCTGCCACTCAGCAAGCAGGTTATCTAAATCGTCTGATGCTAAGTCTACCGTTGCATAAAACTCAGCTTTATCCGTTTTCTGCGAGCGCTCTACTTTGCCATTTAGGTGAGGTGAAGCAGGTTTATTGGGTCTGAATTTGATTCCATGGATCTTCAATTTCTCTTGGACTTTAAAGGCTAAGAACTCGCGGCCACGATCTGTTTGAATACGCTGAATTGGAAATGGCATTTCATCAATAACGCAATCAATGAAATCCAGTGTGTTAGCAGCAGTTCTGCGGCCATACAGCCTTAAAACCCTATAGCGGGTGCAATCGTCAATCGAGGTGTATTGATAGAGATTCGGCCCTATCTTGCAGATATCCATTTGTATTCTATCGCCAGGAACTGGGCGAACATACCTGATGTAATCTGGTTTCCTACGATAGGTAACAACAGGCTTTACCTCATTCCGCGTCAAAATCTTATGAATAGTTGCAATTCCAAGAGAGAGCCCATGTCGGCGGCCAAGTTCACTTTGAATACGCCTAGCTCCAAGGTTTCGAGAGCATCGCAAAGATAAAATTAACTGCTCTTCTGTCTCACCAACCTTGGTTGAAGGTGAACTCTTAGGACGTCTACTTTGGCTGACCAGACCATCTACACCGTCTTTCTGATAACGCTGCCACCATTTTCTTAAGGTAGGTCTGGATATGCCACAACGACGACAGACCAAGCCCGCATCACGGGTCTCTTCGTTTAGCTTAATCCACTGTAAACGCTGTTGTATTTATCTGTTCATAGACACTAATTATATTGAAATGATGTCTATGAATCACACAAATAAGGCTACATTCGGGGAATTGTCTAATTTTATCGAGCAGCTTGTTTCTATTAATCTTTTTGTTACTCATGACTGAGTTATCCATAAGACAAACACAAACTTGAAAAACATTTTTGGCTAAATTGATACCAATAACTTTAATATCCATGATGGAAAACTCCTGAACTATTTGTCAGCTTCAAGCTTGGCATTATACTGCAAGCTTAGGTGCAGAGACGTCCATCACATCACTACAATTCACATAAAGAAAATTCGCGTTTAAATGCATGTTTGAGCTATATTCATTGCTCAAGACAATCATGTTCGTATGAAAATTTGAATCAAAGAGTCCCTATTCAATCATTCTGTTAAAGCGAGTTAGCGTATTCAATTGCAAATTTCACTAGCTCTGCCGCGCTTTGGAGCGCCAATTTGCTTTTGATGTTTTGCCGAACGGCATCAACTGTTTTAACACTTAAGCCCAATAATAATGCAATTTCTTTGCTTGGATACCCCTTGCCAATTAAGGTAAATATCTCTAGCTCTCTATTACTAAGCGCTTGGATACTGAAAGATGTAGCTACGCGTTGTTTACTGATTCCCATAGCATCACCTAGTAACAATTTAGTCATCCTGTCGCTAAGATACACCATATCATCTAGCAGCTTCCTAATGGCGATGAGCAACATTTCTGGCGGCTCACTTTTCATTAGGTAGCCTTGAGCGCCTGCTCGTAAAGCTCTCTCTGCATAAATTTCTTCTGGATGCATTGAAAAAACCAGTATTTTAGTGTCTGGCGATAGACGATTTAATTCTTTAACCAGATCCAAACCGTTTTGCTTGTTAAGAGACAAATCCACGATAGTAACATCAAATGGCTGTCTTACTACTAATCCCAATGCCTGCTCAATGGTGCTCGCATGGGCTGCCACCAAGAAGCCTTGATGCTGGTCAATTAAGCTCGAGAGTCCTTCCCGCACAATAGCGTGATCATCCACTAATAAAATTTTCGCTTTTAGCGCGCTCATGACATAATTCCCTATGCTTCAACTATTTCATAACGGCAGTTCACATCGGACAATAGTGCCATTGTCTCCAGATACTATATTCAATTCTCCGTTAATCATTGAGGCACGAAATTTCATGATTTTCAACCCCATAGCGCCAGACCTTGTTTCACTATTACAGAATCCGTGGCCATCATCTTTAACTTCGATGATCAGCCCCCTAGGGCTAGTTAAAAGCGTAATATCGATCCGACTACCGCCGCTGTATTTCACCGCATTATTCACTGACTCATTGACAATATTAAACAGATGAGTACTGGTCACAACATCCTCAATATTCAATTCACCATGTTGATGAAAGAGGCACTGTACATCAAAAAGCTCAGTGACCGAATCAGCTAACCGTTGGAATGCGCTACTCAAGCCATTAGCCCCCTCGGGTATATGGTTCAGTCCCTGAAGTACGTTATACATACGTTTTCTAGCCCTGCCGATACTATCCACTATCTTATGCGATAGTGCAGCTAAAGCAGGCTCTTTTTCACCCAACTGATTTGCCAACGCACTGGCTAAAAAGCTAAGACCTGTCAACTCTTGGCCGAGGCCATCATGTAAATCTCTACCTATACGTTGCCGTTCATTACTACTTAATCTCAGCAATTCTTTTTCTAACTGACGCCTTTCTGTGATATCGCGAGCAACCTGCACCACACCTTCTAAATCACCATCAGCATTAAAAGCGGGATACGCTGAAATCTGCAATAATCGACTGTTGCTTCGAAGCTCGCCGTGAGCAGGCTGATGATTGGAAAAAACCTTCATAACCGGACATTTTTCACATGAAATCTGATGATTAACACAACAATCTAGCCCATCGACACTGTCTCGAGTATCTACACCTCTAGCAATTTTATTTGCCCACAAGACATTATGCTGCTTATCATGGAATGTTACCCGCTCAGAGATAACATCTAAAATCAATTGAGCTTTAGATTCTGCCTTACGACATTCCTGTTTTGCCTTATACTCTTCAGTCACATCCACGATAAGGCAATGGGTCTGAATAAAATTTCTATTTCCATCATAACGCACATTACCGTGCATAATTGCATATATTTCACGCCCAGATTTATGTCTAATTTTCCAAGGAACATTCCGCGCTTTCCCTGATTTTCTAAAACGCGGAAAAGTAACTTCTCTATGGTGTTTTATGTCTTTTTCATTAAATAAGAAAAAAGCAAACGGCTTACCTAAAACTTCATCTAGATTGTAACCAGTTAATTCACTGAAGGCATTATTACAATCAATAATTACTGCATCGACACTCATTGACATATAAGCCAATGGAATGTTGTCGAACATCATTCTGTAGCGTTCATGAGAAGCAAGTAGATCTAAATACTTATCATGCAAACGCGATTCTGAAGAGCCCTGCTTGTTCGCCATAGCTTTACTCATGAACGATGGTTTCTAAAGTTAGCCATCATCTTACAGTTTTCTACTATACGAATGATAACATCAGTGACCATTTGAGAGCTTTATCACATAAGCAAAATTAAATAGCTGACTACTATTTTATGTATAGGAGATCTTGCACCTAAAAAACTAGGTAACATTACCTAATCCAATAAACACATTAAATATAAAAACAAAAAAAATAAATGTTTTAAATGAAAATTCAAAAATAAACAAACTCAGAAATAGGGAAACTTACCTAAATACGGATAGGGATTATGTGTCTAGCCTGATAAATATTAAAAGCCTTAATATAATTAGGAAAAAAATAACATCAGTTTATTTTTTAATATCTAATAGAGGCAAAATTACCATGAAAATTTTCACCTTATTTTTCTCAGTATTGATACTTTGGATTGGAGTAATAAGCAACACTAATGCACAGGAATTCAAATGGCAGGAGCACCATTTGAAAAGTGGTATCAAATGCAATAGTTGCCACGGTAATGATACCAGCGCAACCATCAGCAACGAGACTTGTTTAGAATGTCACAATTCATACACACAATTAGCGGAACAAACTCAGGACATGCACATCAATGTCCATAAGAGTCCTCACTTCAAAGATTTGGAATGTACTTCCTGCCACACCTCTCACAACGAGACTACCGCCTTCTGCCAAGATTGCCATGGTCCAATCGAGAGAGACGCAAAATTTAGTAAAATCAATAAATGACCAACCTAGAGGTGATAACTATGAAAATTTCATTCAAAAAAGCATTTACTCTGGGAGTGTTGGCGTTTGTATGCCATACCGCTTACGGTAAAACTATTACTTATGACACTGATCTTGCAGTTGTTGGCGGTGGTTCAGTGGGATTAGCAGCGGCTGTTACCGGCGCTGAGGCAGGCCTACACGTCATCGTTCTAGAAAAAAACCCCTATTTAGGAGGTAGCTCGAACTTTGCTGAAGGCTTATTTGCCGTAGAAAGTGATTATCAACGTGGCAAATCTTATGGTCTCACAAAAGATCAAGCCTATGAACACATCATGGAGTATTCACACTTCAACAATAACGCCGCATTAGAGCGCGAGTTTGTTGATGAGTCTGCTGACAATTTACGCTGGCTAAACAAATTTGGTGTAGAGTTCAACGTTGTACAAATCTCGCCTAAAGAACCCCAAACTTGGCATCTCATCCAAACTCGCCAGCAATGGGTACATGGCGCCGCATTGGTGACAGCACTGCAAACTGCGGCACAAAAAGATGGCGTAAAATTTATGATGCGTACGCCTGCCCAAAGTCTTATTTATGAAAAAGGCCGAGTCAGCGGTGTTCGCGCGAAAGATCATAAAGGTAATGATGTAGTGATCAACGCTAAAGCAGTTATCATCGGTACTGGCGGCTTTGGAAACAGCCCAGAAAAAATTAATGAGTGGACCCATTTTGATGGCAAAGCATTCCGCCCCACCTTACCGCTGAATAAAACAGGTGATGGTATTCAAATGGGGCGTGATGTTGGTGCAGCTCATGAAGGTGAAACACTGATGTTACACCCTGGTACTCAAGGTAAGGGCATTGTCCCACTGGGTAATATCTACACAATGACTTGGCAACCAGCCAATATATGGGTAAACGCCCACGGCGATCGATTTGTGGATGAGACAGTCGCCTTCAGCTTTGCTCACGCAGGTAACGCGATTGGTCGTCAGAAGGATCATTATGCCTGGGCCATTTTCGACCAAGCAGAACTTGATCATGCCAAAAATGACGGGATCGATAATGGTGTCGGTGTACTTGTTCCGGTAATGACCAAATTGAGCAACATTGATAATGAAATCAAAAATGCATTAGCGGTAAATTCAGAAAGCTTCAAGCAAGCTAACAATATAGAACAGCTTGCCAAAGAGATCAGTGTCCCAGTAAAAAACCTTAAACAGGCATATGAAAGCTACAACTATGCCGCTAAAACCCACTACGATGAGGCGTTTAACAAAGACCGAGTGTGGCTACATCCAATAGATAACGGCAAACTGTATGCAGTTAAACTCATGCCATATCACTTTACCTCCGTGGGTGGTTTGCGCATCAATCCGAAAATGGAAGTCGTCAATACTGATGATGCACCAATTAAAGGTCTGTATGCTGGCGGTAACGATGTTGCAGGTCTGTACTCAGATACATACACACTGTGGGCGTCTGGCCACGCATTTGGTTTTGCAACCTATTCAGGTCGTAAAGCTGCACAAAATGCTATCAATGAAATTAAATCTGGGAAATAAGGAATATTAACTCATGAAATATTATTCCTTATTCGCTGGCACACTAGTGTGCGCAGCCAGCCTAACAAGTATCCATGCCAATGCGACTGAAGGAGGCGGTAACGCTTACCCTAATGGTGCGGAAGGCTTTATGGCCGGAGCATTACCACCAAGCGGCTTCTACTATCAGAATTTTTTAAACCATTACACCGTCGACAAACTTGCTGATGGTAATGGTCACGATTCTGGTTATGGGATCAATATTCAAGCAACCGCTGACGTCTCTCGGTTTATCTATATGACAAACCATAAGTTGTTGGGTGCTGATTGGGGGATGTACACCACCATTCCACTAGTTCATATCAGTGGTGATCTGTCAGTGGGTGACAAACAACTGGCGAACTCAAGTACTGATGGCCTTGGAGACATATCCATATCACCATTAATGTTGGCTTGGCATCAACCAAACTTTCACTATGCATTTGCCTTGGAAGTAACCACACCAAGTGGTGAATTCAACGCAACTAGTTTTGCCAACACTGGCCGTAACTACTGGGGATTTACGCCGGTATTTGTAGCAACCTACCTGAGTAATAATTTTGAAGCCTCAGCAAAAGTGATGTATGACTTCAATGGCAAGAACGATGACACTCAATACAAATCTGGTCAGGAGTTCCATTTTGACTATGCATTGGGCTATCACCTAAACAATTACACCGTGGGCCTCGCAGGGTATTACTATCAGCAAATGACTAATGATAAACAAAACGGCGAAGTCTACTTAGATGGCTATAAAGGCAAAGTGTTTGCTGTCGGCCCTGCAGTTAAGATAGATACGCAAGCAGGCTATTCGGTTGAGTTGCGTTATCAAAAGGAGATGGCAGCTGAATATAAACCTGAAGGTGACAAGTTCTGGTTAAAGTTCACGACTAAGCTTTAAGAAAGCCAATAGTGACACCCACTACCTATGTGTTGTGGGTGTCACAGCTTAATTCAATAATGCCTATACTCGTACATCACTCTTCCCTGCAATTCCGCTGGCAGCTATCGCGTATTTGAACCCGTTTCGCCATTTCCCGGCAATGGAAATGGCACCGCGACAATGTAGCGCTATTCGGATCAGCCATTTAGAACATCCTATGTTTGACTGGAAGAAGATTGATACTGTACTGCTCGATATGGATGGCACCCTGCTCGATCTGCACTTTGATAACCATTTTTGGTTGAGTCTGGTGCCGCAGGAGCTGAGCAAGCAGCGGGGATTAAGCCAGAGCCAGGCGCAACAATGGGTGGAAGAAGCCTACGGCAGAGTTGCGGGCATCTTAGGCTGGTATTGCCTTGATTATGAGCAAAAACAAGTTTCCGATTAGACCAAAGAAAAATGCCGTTCACTCTTAAGTAAACGGCATTACCCGAAGGCTGTCTATTGATCGCAATGTACTGGTCAACCCAAACTGGACACTTTTAGTTGAGAATTTTCAAACTCTACAGGTGACAGATCGTCATTAGCAGAATGAAGTCTCTCCAAGTTGTAATATTTCATGTAAGCCGTTACATCTTGCTTCATAAACTACCTTGCTGGTTGAGCAACTTTAAAAATCCAATCGTGTTTCAAACTACCAAAGAAACGCTCAACAACTGCATTATCCCAACACGCTGAGGGCATTCGGCAATCTAGTTAGTTCATTTCCATTGACTAAAATTTAAAGTTAGGGATTTTTAGTAAATTTTTGTTTTTTCTAGGGCTTTCTGAGCTAGATTTTGGCCGTGAACATGAAGGTTTCTCTTCACTCAATACAAGCTCTGCATAAACCAACTGCCGTCTCTTTTTTTCCCCTACCAACTTGTCATATTCAACACACATACTTAACCTGCATAAAGCTATCGTTGTTAATAATAAGACTAGCTCTTACATATACACATTACACTATATAAATGGTTGTGTTTTACGCTCAGTCAAGTGAACATACTCTTTGAGCTTAGAGTATAACATTGAATTCATGAAGCAAACATTGACATACGTTCTCTATGTATGAGATATCAATGTAAACTGACTTCAATCTAGTCAATCTAGTCGTTCATGTTAAAAATGAGTATTCCTTCATTAGGTTTGCGGTATAGGAACTTAAGAACTAGAACTCTAAACATCGGTTTAAGCTGAAGATTCAATTTTACAACGTAACAAGCTATTAGAGTAATACAGAGGAAAGAGTATGCAAAGAATAAATTATAACGAATCCACCTCAGTAGGGGTTGGAATGAGAGCTGCCTTGCTTATATTGGAAAAATGGAACTGCAACCAGCAGCAAATTCAGACTTTGCTAAAGTTACCTGAAAAGTATAACAACCTTGATATTGAAAAGGTGAACTTCAGTCAAGACCAAATAGTACGGATCAGCTATATACTGAATATTCACGCTGGGTTAAGTGCGTTTTTTAGTAACCCTGAAAATATTTATGGGTTTATGAACATGGTCAACCATAATGAACCTTTTAATGGCACAAGGCCAATAGATGTCATTTTCAACGGAAATATCAATGACTTCAAGATAGTTATGAGCCATATAGATCAGTTTGTTATACGCTAAATTTACCCTTTCTTCTTTAGCGTTTTCACGAAAACCTAGTCCATCTCAACACTATTAGGCATTTTACATTTAATGTTCTTTAAAATTTCAGAGTGACACTTTAAATCCTACAATCTTAAAAAATTTTTTTGTAACCTTGAAAAACTTTATTTTGTGACATTATAAAACTTTATTCTGTAACCATAGAAAACTTTATTTTGAAACCTTAAAAAACTTTATCCTGTGACCTTATAAAACTTTATTCTGCAACCATAGAAAACTTTATTTTGTAACCTTAAAAAACTTCATCTCACAAAAGCCACAACAAAATAGATAACAGTCCAATTTAATTTTCACAAAGAGTAGAATTCAATGTTAGCAAATTGCCTCTGTAGTTCTAACCAATAAACGCACTCCAACCTATTCCCAAGATAGAACTGATGATTTAAGATGCACAAATACGCTTACCAAAGCCGTACTTATCATCTTATTCTTCTGATGGGCAGGATTTTATGGAATAACGGGATAAATAGTCACCTTACAACCAGAATATAACTAACAAATAGTGTCAACAACTGGAAGCAACATGATTAATGCAACTGCTTAAATGCACTCAATAGGCCAATTAAAAAACTTAAAATTAAAAAACATAAATAAAAAACTATTCCTGTGACAAAACTAGCTCATGAATTGAAGATATTTACCATTTTTTTGTGATTTAATCTAAAGGCTTGGACGTTGGAGCTTGGTTATGAGTATCGAGAAATCTAAAAAAGTACTGCCCAATTTATTTTCACAGCACCAACACCCAGCACTTGTGAGACTGCGGGCAAATGAAAAGGTTAAACAGTGCGCCCCGCAGAACCGCACCTCCGACTCCTTTGTTGCACTTCAAATAGCGTTAAATGAAAGCACTATTCCACATGTCATCAGCACATTAAACACGCTTACACCCTCATTATCTTACCCAAAGTCTACACGATGCCGTATTACGCAGGCTCATCAAATTCAAGCGGCAAAACAAGCAGAATCCCCAGTTGTATTTAAAATGCAACTAGCTCACTTAGCGCAACTCTCTCCCAGCGCGATTCATACCTCAGATATCAGAAAAGGATATGAGTAATGGGAAAGCTACAAGCTAATGCTAAAAGTCATAGGCTAAAAAATTCCGGCGGTGTCATGCCCGATAGACTCGGTACTAACACAGCGTTAATGAAGATGTTTTACCAAGCCGAAAAACAGAGTCATGAAACCAACTCAGGCAAGTTATTAGTTGTTTTGTTGTATTTGTGGCTTACTCAGCAGTTAGATGACGTTCTCCTGCACGCCAATGAAAAACCTCTCACAGTAGATGATATTCCCGACTGTCACAAAGTGAAAAATAGTGATACATGCGAAGCACATCGATTCAAAAATCACAAGTTTGAGGATGGCAAGTCCTGGACCTATTACGCGCGTGCAACCATTACTCAAAAAGGCGATAAAAAATTCGAATGGCAACCCATCCCTAATAGCTTAATCCACATTTTCAAACCCTTCATTAGCAATCACAGCTATAACGTGCCGTGGCTAACGGCAGCTGAAAAACAACAATTGCTTAATCTGCTCATGGCCAAATGGCGAAAACCTGCTGAGATCGAACACTTTCCAGCGATAAGAAAGCAATTGTTTTTTAAGTACATAACTCACTGTATTCAAAAAGATAATCAACTTTCCAGTTTAACTAAATCATTATTACTACCTACTGATATACGGCACCATCGCCATGCCGCGGTTTATCAGCAAAAAAACAGTGAACAAGTTCGAGCAGAGCTATTTCACGCACAAGATCGGTATCTCAGCCGATTATTCACTCATGCAAACTCTCTAGGTGTGAGCAAACTGCTGACACTCACATTCTCGTCGAGTTCTACAGTAGGTAAAGCCACACTGCCCAACATTTCACTATTAAATGATAACGCCAAGAGAAACATTCCTGCTGACATTACAAGCTCAAAAGTGGGTGTGAGTTTTCATAGTAAATGGGTTGGTGAAGACCTAGAAAAATACGCAGACGAGTCTGTGTGCTACGGCAGTACTCGACTTATACCCGAGAGTAAGATTGTTGCGATTTTTAGTCATCTTCATGACGAGATAACTTCATCTAAACCTGAAAACAAAGCCGGTCAAGCCGCTTTAATTCATTATCACAATCTCTGCGCTAACCATACTGCGCTGTTATTTATACTGCTTACTGGCATGCGCCCTACCCATGCTATATCTATCAATAAACAATCACACTATGATTACCGCCGAACGACAGTATCAGATAAAGGCTTTCAACGCGAAATCAGAATTTGTGACTATCTTAGACAACAAATTCTGCATTACATCTCGTTGCAACAACAACTCAGTTCCAAGCTGAATTTGATCAATGATCTTCCCTGGGCATGGAGTTTATATGATGAAAATAATCAAGCGACTGCAATATCAGCAAAATCGCTGCGACAATTTTTATATCAAAGAGCCAATGGCATTGTCCCCTATGTGTTGCGTCATCAATTTGCGCAAAGTGCAGCTACCAGCATTATCCACAAACTGACAACACACCAAATTGATCGCTTAATGGGACACGCGGAGTACGGTGAACATCTGGGCAGTGACCATGTATTTCCAGCAAGCATGAAACAACAAGACTTATTTCTCGATAGTCTGCCAGCTCGTTACGGGTTAAAGGAGTTGAAATATGTCTAGTTTATTCAACAAATTAAACCCTGTTGAAGTTTATAATTATCACCAACGTCATGGTTTGTCTAACGCTAGCATAGATGCCATTGCCTGGGTGCTCAACCAGTGGCCTAACCCAACACTCAAAGTCTCAAGCCTTTCAGCTCAAAAGCCGAATCACATATCAATCTGCCAACTCCAAAGGCGTGAAATCACTCTTCAAGATTTACAGGTCATCAACAAAATCATCAGCTCGGTTCCGACAGGCAAGCAACGTCAATATAAAAGTGCGCTAGAAGCCATTATTGTCTACCTCAAAGAAGCACTGAAGTGGGAAACTCCAGAGGTTGAAAAACTGCCTTGGCCAGATCCTGATTTAAGATGGTATGAACGCATTACCGCTCAAGCAAATGATGCATTTAAACTGCAAACAGAGTATGAAAACTTCAAAGCTCAGTTCTTGAAACAGCGATCCGCACTGTCAGCTGAGTTTATGGCATTGATTATTGCACTTGAAATTGCGCCGCTAACGATTGCTCATCTCGTCAACATCATTAACGACAAAGACAGTATTCAGCGTATTGAAAGACAAACATATCTTAATATCAATCACTTAGACAAGCCATCAAACCAAGACGGTTTACCACAATCAAGCCGGTATCACCTGCCCTTATTTGTCTATCAATCATTGACGGAATATCAAGCATATTCGCATAGCCAGCTAACTGAAAAGCAATTGCTAAAAGGATTAGATAACTTATTAACGTCATTCTCCATATCAACTCAGGTTTCTCGTCATTACCAGCACCTTTTTCAAGCCGTTTGGCACTATCGCGATAATGTCGTTCCCACATTCTTAAAAGATATTAGTTACCCAGAACGTCATGTCGCAACCCCTTTAGTCTCGGTTGACAATAAGGACCAACAACGACAATTAGCGAGAATTTATGGCATCGATTATGACGAAATGGCAGTTGCCGCAATACCTAAAGCCCATCAAGCATCGAAAAAATGGCCGCACCTCGAACTGCAAAACAATCGCAATACGATTACAGAATGTGCCCACGAGCTAACTCATTGGCCTGTAGACAATATCCTGCCAACAATGCTCTATCGATACACCTTAGAGCTCATCAATTTCGGTGGGGTAAAAAAGCAAAAACTCGCAGACAGCACAATCAAAAAATACTGCAATATTCAATTAAAACTCACGAGCCCGCTCAGTTATGACCAAGCGATCGACCAAGAGCTACTACAACAATGGAGCCACAACATTTATGACAATTTAGCGACTGAAACAGAGCAACTGATCATGCTGTATTTTTTTCGCTTTATGCGTCACCAATCACTCACAGACCATTTAGACATTAGCCAGTTCGAACCACCACTCTGCCCTCCCGGGGTTGATCCGTTTCGGATCTCAATAGAACAGTTGCATGAAATCGTCGCAAAGCTCATCGCGCCGCCCTACGGGGGGTTATTGCAGAGGTTATTTTGCGCAGTCACTGTCATTATCAGCTATTTCGCAATGTTGCGCCGAGGAGAGTTACTGCGTCTTCGTTTAAAGGATGTATTTGTTGATCCCGCTAATAAACAACTATTTCGTTTCAATATCACAAATACTAAGGAGGGGAAGACTAAAAGCAGACATTCACGCGTTGTTTATACCGTCATACCGGAAGAATTCGCGATTCTAGTCAGAATTGTGATAAAAAACAGTGAACTTTGTGAACCTCACCAGCATTTGATCGGCTTCACAGAAGAGCCATACCATTCACGGCAGTTGCAATACTTATTACCTGTCACTAAATGCATCAAAGCAATATGCGGCCAGCAAGCGCGGTTTCATCACCTGCGTCATAGCGGTGTACATTTATTTATGCTGCAAGCACTACACCTTGCATACAATCTGCCGCCACAGCAAACCACGAATACTGAGCAAATAAAGCGCTTACTGCATGGAGACGTGCTTGCTGCGCGATTTGACTATTGGCTTGAAGGGCAACCATTTTCACTGTGCAATGATGGGATTTTGTTCGATGAAATAACTCGTCAAATCGGACACGAGTACTATGCAACAACTCGCTGGTCCTATCTGCACGATATAGACTGGCTTTACCCATTCTATCGGCCAGGCTTTGGAGAATCACAGCCTCGAGCATTCTCGCATAGTGAATTGCGATATTTACTGGGGTTAAAACACGACTCAAATGATCTATCACGTCAACTCGCTTTAATCAGCACTGATTACCAATCAAAAAGCATTAACCAGAAGCGTCAAACCCATGTCTTACTCACAGAGACAGCACTGAGACAACATCTATTTAAGACGAATAAAAATAGTGTCGCCCAAAAGCCGCTCAGCGATTTTCATACAGTCTCGATTGCACAAGACACAGTCAAATATCATCAAAAATGGCTTGGTAACGCCAACAAAATTTCTTATGACTTTCTTCAATATCTATTTCTTGAAATGCGAAAAGTAAAAGAGGTTAACTGGCCGTTATTAAGCCAAATCTCGCAATCTCCAGGCAAATATCAATCCTTGCCGATGACCAAAGCGCAAATCACAGCGCTCAGTAATTTGCCAGCAATCGTGCTAAGCAACGGCATACATCCAGCATTGAAATTAACCTTGGCGTGTAATGTCAAAAATGCACGACATTTTGCAGCAGTATTTCGTCAGCCACTCTGGCGCTGGTTAACGCCCAGCTTTGTGTTGACTGTGAACAGAAAAACAAAAATCGACATTCTATTAAACAGGTTAAAAGACAATTTTGCTCAATCGGGTGAAACAATAACACTTCAAAAACAACCTGTTGGTCAAAGCGAACTGACCATCACTCTGACGCCCAAATTGAGTGAAACCAAACTAACCCCTCATAAGCAGCACGCTAAGTTAGCGGATCTGCAATTTGTCATTCAACAAACACAGCTGTTTCTCCTACATTTTCAACAGACTAACTAGGAGTATTATGTCAAAATTAATAATTTCGAAAAGCAAATCCCCCTTGTTTATCAACATGATAAATGCACTAGACAAACATCATTCGGATGCATGTATCAGTGTGTTTATCGACAGCGATAACAGCCGTATGCTCCTTATTGGTGGTGCCACTGGTCAATACGGACAAATCGAAATACCTCTCGAAAAAGGCCATGGTTTGAAGAACGCCGAATTTTCGATCCCTTTCGATTTTTTCATGTGCATGAAAGAGCAGCAGCAAGAGTTTAATACCCTAGCCAATCAGTATATTTTTGAACTCAGGTACAAAAATGGTAAATACATCAATATCGAGTATTGTTTATTACTCAGAGACGACAAAAAGATTGATGATTCGATACATTTCCCAATGTCCCGTTTTGAATTAGACGATGCTCATGAAAATCATATTCAATATCAGGTGGCCAATACTCAACGTGCTTATCATGAGTTGAACAGACGCTCGATTGTTGACATTATCAATTCAACCAATTCACTCATACCCTTTGATTTTGTTGAATTTAGAAAAAATGAAAAAGAGATCCGCTTTCAGAAAAATGGTGAAGTCACGACCAAACGATTACAAGACAATATCGACTTACCTCATACCCTCCCCTTGACTGAGGCCGCGAGCCAAACACTTAAAACGCTGTATATGAACTCTGAAACAGGCAGCATAGCGTTTTGTTTAGAGGGTGAACTACTCACGTTTAAAACTGACCAACACACGCAAAGTATTTCTCTGGAAGGCATAGATCAATTTCATCAAAAAATAACGCAGGAGAGCAGGTTACTCCTTGAATTTGCGTCTAATTTATACGATTTCAAACAGTTAAATAACATGATCTTAAAAGAAACCAGCGTTAGATCGCTCAATACTGCGATGCTACTGTTTGACAACAACAGACTATTTTCATGCATGCTGCCAGGACGCAGGGAATTCATACGCGAAGTGAGCGTCAAGCACCTTCATCATCACGACGCATTGCTGTTTTCTTATTCACCTCGCACTCTCAAAGACATGAAGTTAAAAATTTTCGCCAAAGGAGGCGAGATCCGAATTACGTTAACTCAAAATCAAAATGGTGAACTGAAACTCAATTTCTATGACAAGCCAGAAGATATGGCACCATTTGATAGCCTTAACTTAGTATCAGAACAATCATTGTTATCTGCATACCTAAAATTGAAAAACGAGTACCTGAACACTTACGATGACCGCTACATTTTGCCGACATCGCGCCAAGGAGAACTCGACTTGTTTGCCGAACAACCAAGCGATGTGCCAGAAGAAATTGATGCCCCAGTTAATGACATGGAGTCGCATGCGCAATACACCGACACGACAGAAACCCAAACAGAAGATAAACTCAAGAACGCTGGTGTTTATTCGCCAACGACTCATCCTGATTTAGCACCTAAACCGAACAATAAGCATTCTGAAAACATCACAGATAACAGTAGCAATTTAGCCAATATCGATGAATATGGGTTTGCCGATGATTAAGTCAGGTCTCAAACAGTAAACTGAATACGGTTGCGTGTGGTTGTGTGTGAGGTGGGGTAAATGACGTCAACAAACTTACGCTAAATTGCCTAACAATTTTCATTGGCAAATGGTCAATTTAAAAAGCGGAGCAATTTGAAACAAAGTACTGGACAAAAAAACAGTATTAGTTATATTGATAGGTGTGTTTTTAACCAATAGTTGGCAAGCTGCAACTATTGGGAAAGGGACATTTCAGGTTGAGTTGCGCGATGTAAAAGTGCGGTTAACCTAATAAATAAGCAGTTGGGAGAGAGCGGCGGCAACCACTCTCCCCCGTACCGGCTGCGCTAGCTATTAACAGACACCCAGCCGATGGCGAAATTCTAACGAATTCCATCGGATAGGGACAGTGCTATTTGATGGAGGCCACCTATGGCTCATATTCGTGTACGTCCAAATGGGCGTATTCAGTTCGACATGCATCTTTATGGCTGCCGTTTTCGTGAAGGTACAAAAATGCTGGCCACACCTAAAAACCTTGCTACTGCCAAAACTACGCTCAAAAAAATGAACGCTGAGATAGATTTAGGCTGCTTTCAATACCGTGACTATTTTCCCAAAAGTAAAAAAGTCGCTCAATTTGAGCAGTTGCAGCGTGACAAACATCCTGATCGTGAATATCCATTTTTCAATGATTTTGCTTATCAGTGGTTTGAACGCAAAAAGGCGACGTGGAAAAATAGCTATAGAAACACCATGCAAAACGTTTTAGATAAGTATCTGATCCCACAATTTGGCAATACATTGATGAATGAGATCACCCTATCGCAGGTTGATTTTTATCGCCAGCAGTTAATGCAAATGCTGAAAGCAGATAATACCCGTCAATTATCTAATCGACGCATTAATAACTTACTGTGGCCCATCGTCTCAATGGTGAGCCTCGCTGCAGAAGAATATAAATTTGAATACCCATTGAGACGCTATCGCTCACTTAAAGAAGAAAAGGCTGAGTCTCATCCCATGACCATAAAGGAGGTTAAACTTTTTCTATCCCACATTCCTCTGGAATGGAAAGATTACTTCATCATTCGCTTTTGGACCGGCATGCGCAGCTGTGAAATACATGGATTAGAGTGGCAACATGTTGATTTTAATCACCGCTTAATTCGCATACGGCAAAACTGGGTGAATGGGGAAGTGTGTGATGTGAAAACACCAAAATCTCGGCGTGATCTTAAGATGTGTGACACGGTATACGATGCCTTTAAACGCATTAAAAATTTGGCACTGTCAGAATCAGGCTTTGTGTTTACGGGCAAATCAGATGCGCCACTGGATACCCATTTTGTTAGCAAAAAATTATGGTACCCGACACTCATTAAAGCGGGACTGAAACGTCGACGAGCTTATGAAACTCGCCACACCGCGGCAGTGCTGCATATCGCAGCGCTAGAAAATCCACTGTATATCTCACAAATGCTTGGTCACAGTGATACACGGTTATTATTTGATGTCTACGCACCTTATGTTGCAAACGCATCCCGAAACGATGGCAGCGCGTTTGATAAACTCATGCGCAACGAAAACATGCTGTAAAACATTCTGAGCCGTAAGTAAGTATTCGCATGTTGGATGAAATCCCGAAATCATCGGTAGCAGTCGGTGATCACAACGCTAAAATCGATTAACAGATGTGGTCACCGAAATACCAGAAAAGCAATTTGAATTGACGCCAAGACGATTATTTTACATCAAATGAGTAACAGCGTTGCCGCTCCACAGAGCTAAACCAAATTACCAGATAAGTAACTTAGTGAAGACCTCAGGCTAAGCTCGCGCAAGGCATAGGTCTACAGATTGTAACCTCATAAGTAACAATCTGTAGACCTATTAGCTTGAGTAACCGTCGTTCTCATCTATTGTAAGCTGGCCAGATAGCGAACGACCGTATGGTCAATGTTGTGCCATACAAAATCTGACATTTCCACCCTCCGTGGTAGTCAGATGCAGTAGATAGAACACTTGAGAAAAAAGAGTACAGGTGCTGTCATCGATGCGGGGATCCCACTTTTATACCGTCATTCGTAAACTGTGAGTTACGTAGTGACGCCCCATAGCCGCTTTTAACCTGCTGTAATCCTTAGCAAAGCGGCATCCAAAGGACACTAGAGCACTTCGCCGCTAGAGTCTAGTTCCTAGAGCCACGTAGTGGCGTTCTAGAGCGATTGTGTGCGTCCTGAAGCGTTTTTTGCAGCGGCATAGCCGTTACGAAGCAGCACCCTTGCGCTATTTGTATTGCCAAAATTCATCAAAATTTTCGTCATTAAACATAGCAAAATCAAAAATGTCGTTAAAACTCCCCCGTCTGCTACGTTGGTTTAATTCCTTTTGTATCGCTTGTACTGTTTTTATCTTACTGACTTTTTCGAGTAACTCTTCTGTTTCAATCGTGAGCACATCACCATATTGTGCTAACTCCTTAGCACGTGACGCTTTTGAACCACTCCCAAAACGTTGCCAAATCATACTTTTAATATCATTGCCATTCTGCATTGATTGATAATCTCGATTTAACAAACCAATTTTAACCTGCAACGCAGCCTCAATACGTTTAATCATATCTGCATCGGCTTCAAGCTTATACTCTGGCAAATATTCAAGGGCCAACATCAGCAAGGCAACAGCATCCTTGCTTTTCTTGGCTTGAGAGAGTTGCTGCATCAAGTCTTTTTTCAGCGCCTTTTTCGCAGGCTCAGGCTCTTTATCGGGATGAAATTGATTCGCCAATTGTCGATACAATTTGGTCATGGTTTTATCGCTAAATAACTCAAGGCTTAATGCTTGCTCTGGTTGGTCGATTCAAGAAAAAATCATCCTCTTGGGCATCATACTCAGCCTCATCTTGCTCAAACGCATTTTCAGCGTCGCCGTCATCAAAAGCCTTATTGTGCTGCTCAGCCAATTTTTGCTCAAAAAATGCCTGGAACTTCGCCGGTTCATCAATTAGCTCAGACAGTTTTGCATCGTCTATATCTAACTCAAAGCCAAACATAGATTCTAACTCTTCACGAAAAGCATCAAGCTCGTGCTGACCTATGTCTTGCTTGGGCAAGGTTGCTTGATAAGCCATAAGCTGGCTAGTAAAGCTATCGCGTATTTCGTGAGTATTGATAGGATTAAATGGGTTCGATTCAATAACGTTTAATTCTTCTTCGATCCATTCCAACAACGCCTCCCGTTGGCGACCTTTAATGGATTTACGTGGCACAAAAGTCAATAAATGGCGCACCCATTGGGCTGAGGCATCACATATCGCCTGCTCTTTTTCAAGTAATTGCGAGGTAAACTCGTGATAAAAAACCTCTAATTTTGTTTGATAGCGTTTATTCCTTAATTGCTTTTTTTCGTAGTCTTGCCACAATTTTTCGAGTATTTGCGTGCGGTTACGGGATTGACTTGAAGCTGAAGTATTGATGATGCTCATTAATGACATAAGTATTTTCTTCTGATGAAATGTTTACAACCCTTGAGACCAAAAATGCAGAAATTCGACAAAGTTACTACAAACGTAAACGGTTGACGGAACGCTCAATAACAGCGTCTGCACCCTTGCAAATTAAAGCAATCTACCTCTTGCATCTGCCCCCTGGCAGCGTCGCTTTGCAGCGTTCTAGATCTTAGCTTCTAAATCGCCTCTACCGCCATTTTTAGCACTACACTATCCTTTGGCATTAATGCAATACGAAATCCGATTCCGCTAAAAACTCGATTAATCAACTCAACACCGTTTTTACCTTTATCGCTTTCTATATCAGACAATGCTTTACGGCTAACGCCAACCATTTTGGCATACTGGTCCTGGCTAAGTGATAACAACTCAACTCTCAGCCATTTAAGTACTTGGCCTTGAGTCTTCTTCCCCGAAAAGAGATCCAATGTTGCGGCTAATAATAAATCTTCCCTATCTTTAAGGGTCAAAGGCTTTCGATTAACCGAAATTTTTTTTCGACCACCTCTGCCTTTTGTTTCAATCGAATCCGTTGCAACATTAGATGAAACCGTCATAATAGCCCCCATTGCTGCATTCTCGCTTCTAAGGTTGCAAAACCAATTCCCGAATGCGCAAGAATCGATTCAGGCACATCCCGCTGACGTAAACGCTGCTCAAGACCAAGTAAACGCACTGCGGTTTCATTCAAAGCGCTCATTAACTCATTAGGCGACAGTAAATCGGATAAATGTTCTGCAATTGCAGGAAAGTTATACACACCACCTAACTCCATCCCCTCACCCCAGGTAAAGGTCCGAGTGATCATCTCATAATCTGCTTTCATGGGCGCAAAATCATAAATGGGGGCCAACTGGACGCGATTTCCATACTTGATAAAAGAGGTATTTCGGCCATGATTATCTGAATTTCCAAAGGCAATATTTAATAAATCTCTTCGCACCCATTCAACCACAAACGCCTCAATGCCACTCTTGCCTTCAAGCTCAGCCCCAACATCAAGTAACGTCCTGGTATTACCGTAGTTTTCTTTTTTATTAAACGCGACCAAAAGCCGTCTAATCACATCGGCATGTAGCAAAGGCTTTGCTGTCGGCTCACCTAAAATGGCATAAACCGACTCCATGCCATAACTCACCATAGCCCCCGCCTCAATACCATAATCAAAACGTGGCAACCATAAAGAAGGGCCACGCTCAGCTTCAATAAGCTTCATCGAGTCAACGGAAATAGTCTCAAAGCCCAATTGTGTAAGCTCATGATAAAAATGAAACTCTGCACGCAAAATATCGCTATCCAGGGAGGTTTTACCCCTTGGAAACTTAACTAAATAAGGCTGATCGAGATTGCGCGGATCATCTTGAAAGGTATCAATCCAAACACCATGCTGCTCATTTAATCGCACTAATAACTTAGGTGCAGCACCGCCTGCACCGGAGGCGCCACCTGCATCAGCACCGCGAGATTGTGCATACTCAATAAAATCAATCTGTAACTCACTGACATCAGCGATGCTAAAGGTAACAGGTAATGACCTTTTAGCCTTTTCAGGCACCGATTCTTTTATACGTAAGTTGCCAATTGGCGCGATAGTTCCATATTTCAATAATTGGAAATCCCGTTCCAAATTAGGCAAATCCTGCAATCCAAGCCGCTTAACCCAATAATCCCGACTGGAGCCTGCCGGCATAATATCTTCTAAAAAACGATGCCAGTGAGGGCTTCGCAACGGGATATTATCAACGGGTAACGATACACTCACTGCAGTTTGCGCAAATTGATGGAAGTAAGACGTGACATGTTCGATATCATAATTTAATACACATGGCCCGCCAGTACCCTTCTCAGGTGCATAAAACCCCACCATAGCAACATCACGCCATTCTCCGGCAATGTTCATCTGCACCGTTAAAATTTGCATTACCTATCCCCAAAAGCAGACGACAATTAATGAACACTATAGCACTCAAAAATCAAGAAAACCTCAATTAATGACACCTACAACGCGCAGAAATAGGAGGGAAGAAAAAGCAGAGCGAAGAAGTTAACGGAACGCTTCGGTTCTAGGGCCTAGATTCTAGCACCACGTAGTGGCATCCAAGGGCCGCCCTAGAGACAGCGCCTTATATGCTATATACTCACCCCGTATTCATCAAATCCTGCAATGAGCCTATGCAACAACTAAATGAAAACATTATCATCAACTTACTGCGAGACAACATTCCGCAGTTGAAATTGATCTACCTGTTTGGCTCCTATGCACAGGGTACGCAACACTGCAACAGCGATATCGATATCGCGGTACTCGCCGATGTCATCTTAGACAATATCGCTCGCTGGCAACTTGCCCAAAAACTCGCTTCAGCGTTAGATACTGATGTTGATCTTGTTGATTTACGCACGGCATCCACAGTGTTATGCCAGCAGGTCGTCACCCAAGGAAAGCAACTTTGGGGAAGGCCACAAGATGATGAACTTTTTGCAATGAAGACCATCTCAATGTACCAACATCTACAAGCAGAAAGACAGGCAATTATTGATGACGTAACGGCCAACACTACAGCCAACGATCACAGGGGAAGTCACTTTGAATGACATTATTATCAATAAAATAACCACCATCAAGCGCTGTATAAAACGTATCCAACAAGTCTATGGTGATGGCAGCAAGTTCAAACAAGACTTCACCTTGCAAGATAGCGTTATCCTCAATTTACAACGCTGCTGCGAAGCCAGTATCGACATAGCCAATCATATTAACCGCCAACAACAACTGGGGATCCCCCAGAGTAGCCGTGATAGCTTTACATTACTCGCACAAAATAACGTTATTACTCAGCCACTAGCTGATAACTTAAAGAAAATGGTCGGACTTAGAAACATCGCAGTACATGACTACCAAGAACTCAACCTCGATATCGTTGTGCATGTTGTACATCATCATCTTGAGGATTTTGAGCAATTTATTGAAGTGATAAAAGTAGACCAAAGATGCTGACGGTTGACGGAACGCTTCGCTTACAACAAAAGCCGAACGGGCTCCACCCTGCTAGAGCGTTTCGCTTCTAGGTTCTACACGTAGTTGTGTCCTAGAGGCCGAAGGCCGTCCTAGCAGTTGCGAAGCAACGCCCTAGATTCTATCTCCTCGCTTATGCCGCTTTGACTGCATGAGCGATATATTCAGCTTGTTGTTGGGTCAAGGCAATGTCCGTTGACTCAACCATTACTCGAATTAGGGGTTCGGTACCCGATTTGCGTAATAATACTCGCCCCTCGTCCCCTAAAACTTCCTCAGCGGTTAGCACAGCTTGTTTAACACTGTCTTTAGCCAAAATGCTATCAGGGCAGCCAGAATTTAATCGCACATTGATAAGCACTTGCGGCAATTTAGTCATATCGGCTTTAAGCTCGGCCAAACGTTTACCTGACTCTAAAATGGCTTTGAGAACCTGCAAAGATGCCACAATGCCATCGCCAGTTGAAGCATGCTGCAAACTCAAAATATGCCCAGAGCCTTCGCCGCCCAGTTTCCAACCCGTTTGTTTGAGCTGTTCAACCACATAACGGTCACCAACCTTAGCCCGCACAAAAGGAATATCCATTTGTTTAAGTGCCAGTTCTAATCCGAGATTAGACATGAGCGTACCAACCACCCCGCCCTGCATTTCACCTTTTTGATATGCTGCTTGAGCCAAAATAAACAAAATCTCATCGCCATCAACTACATGGCCATTATGGTCAACGAACATGACTCGGTCAGCATCACCATCAAGCGCAATACCTAAATCCGCTTCGTGGATCATCACCGCAGATTGCAAGCTATCTAAATGTGTTGCGCCACAATGATCGTTAATGTTCACGCCGTTGGGTTTGTCATTAATGCTAATCACCTCGGCCCCTAACTCGCGATACACATTCGGGGCAATATGGTAGGCAGCACCATGGGCACTATCGACAACAATCTTTAATCCCGCCAAGCTTAAATGATTCGGGAAAGTGCCTTTACAAAACTCAATATAACGACCGGCAGCATCATCAATGCGACGCACTTTACCCAGTTTTTCAGAAGCAACACATTGCAACGCATTATGCTCAAGTGCTTGCTCTAATAGCGCTTCAATTTCAAGCTCTTGTGCATCATTCAGCTTGGTGCCTGTGTTTGAAAAAAACTTAATACCATTATCATAAAAAGGATTATGGGAAGCACTGATCACCACACCAGCATCGGCCCTAAAAGTTGATGCTAAATACGCCACCGCAGGCGTTGGCATCGGGCCAATTAATGCCACATTTACCCCCGCAGCAGAAAAACCAGCTTCCATTGCGGATTCAAGCATATACCCACTACTACGAGTATCCTTACCAATTAACACCTCTTTAGTGCCTGTGGATGCGAGCACTGTACCTGCCGCCCAACCTAACTTCATCGCAAAATCAGGCGTAATTGGGAATTTACCAACTTTGCCACGCACACCATCAGTACCAAAATACTTCCTAGACATACAAAATCCTTAAAAACGCTAAAAGACAAAAAGCCAGCT
The DNA here is from genome assembly GCF_000282755.1 of Shewanella sp. POL2. NCBI lineage: Bacteria > Pseudomonadati > Pseudomonadota > Gammaproteobacteria > Alteromonadales > Shewanellaceae > Shewanella > Shewanella sp. POL2. Next base: position 7,254 of record NZ_AKZL01000052.1, on the reverse strand, counting down.
TGAATTAGCTGGCTTTTGAAATAGTTAGTAGGCTTTGAAAAAAGGGCCTTAAAAATTAATCTTGTCTAACCCAAGTGAGGATTTGCCACACATTAGCAAGTGCCCAATTATAGGCAGCAAAAATAGCTAAAAAAGACACGAACATAATTGATTCGGGGATTTGAGCTATATCAGCTCCAATACCTATCGCAGCAAACAAAAGTGAGGCGAGTGATATCCTGATCAAGGTTTGTTTTCGGTTATAACCCGCACGTTCAAAAATATGGTGCAAGTGGTCACGGTCAGGTTTAAACGGCGACATGCCTTTTTTAATCCTTCTATACATAATTGCCACCATATCCATTAACGGAATCGCGATGAGATACAACGCAGTGACTGGCGAGAACACCTGCCCTTGGTGTAAATGGTTACTATCAGCTTGAGTCCCCAGCACCAATAACCAAACAACCGTTAAGCCAATCAACATGCTGCCAGCATCCCCCATAAATACCTTGTCTAAAGAAGGGAACGGCCAACGCAAGTTGAACAATAAGTAACCCACTATTGCACCAATAAACAACAAGGGTAATAAAAACCAGCTATTACCAGCCCAATAGAATATAAAAGCTAACGACGAAAAAGTGACAAGGCTTAGCATACCCGCTAAACCATCAATGCCATCGACCATATTAAAGGCATTGATAGCACCAATCACCGCAATAGTCGTAACAAAAATGCCGGCATAACCGAGCTTAAACTCAAAAAAATGCAGGATATGGCCAAATGTTGTCAGATGTAACCCTGCACCAAAAATCAAAATAGAAGCGGTAATCACCTGTGCAGTGATTCGGACACGAACAGACAAATCATATCTATCATCCAGTACGCCAAGAAAAAGAATTAACGCAGCAGAAATAAGATATAAATTAAAGGTTTGGCTTTGTGGGATAACAATACTGGAGACCAATAGCACACTACAATAGATAGATACTCCACCAATTAATGGAATAGCACCTACATGCAGCTTACGCTCATTGGGTAAATCGACTAAACCAACTCGTTGAGCGATAGGATTCAAGACTTTAATTGCAACACAAGTTAAACAAAATACGCTCAAAAGCGATATGAAGTATTCCATCACTCTCTTCCTTAAGCTAAATACATCATGATTACAGAACAGCTACTCAAACTTTATTTAAAAAATGGCATCGGATTATAACAGTCGAAACTACAGCAGATAAGCCCACTCATATTAAAAATGATAAAATTTTTACTAAGGTATTAAATAGATTTAGAAACTTTTATGTCTTTACGCCAAAACGCTGTAATACGCCAGATGTTATTGATTAAACCAAAGTACAACGCAAATGTTGCTAAAAATGCTAAAAACATAATATTTTCATCAACTTTGGCAAGTTCAGACCAAATACCGACAGCAACCATTATTGCTGCCGCAGTACAAATAACCATCAGCGATGAATGAGAGGATAGCCCCATTCGTTGGCAGATATGATGTAAATGCTCGCGGTCAGGTTTAAATGGCGATTGGCCTTTACGAATACGACGGATCATGATGCAAACCATATCCATCAGCGGTAATGCAATTAACCAGAGCGCGGTTACCGGACGAATAGCAGTAGCTCGCTCACCTTGGCTGGCCACAATCAGCAACCAAATCACCGTGAAACCGATAAAAATGCTCCCCGCATCGCCCATAAACACCTTAAAACGTCGCCCGAACGGAAAACCTAAATTGAGCATGATATAAGGCAGCATCGCTGTAACCAGCAAAACCACAAAAAATAGCAAAACCATACATACCATGGAGATAAAATAAAATACCTAAGCCGCCAAAGGTGACAGACGCTAAACCGCCCAGCAAGCCGTCAATGCCATCGACCATATTAAAGGCATTTATCGCACCAATAACCGCAAAGATAGTCAGCAAAATACTAATAGGCTCGGGCAAATATATCGCCTCGCTGCCCATCAAGTAGCCTAAATTATATAAACTGCGCTCTCCTATCACGATCATTAACAGTGATATAAGCGCCTGCACCACTAGCCGAAGTTTAAAGCTAATATCGAAGCGGTCATCAATCGCACCAATAACCACAAGAATAAAGGCGCAGCTCGCATACAAAACTGGTTCAATTAACAGCGTTGGGATAAGCCACAACACCAACATCATGGTCATAAATACGCTCACCCCACCGACCAAGGGAATTTGGCCAGTATGATGTTTACGCTCATTCGGTTTATCAACCAAACCAATCCGTTGAGCAACCTTGCGAAATACAAACAAACTAGATAAAAGAAACTAAAAAAACAACTAAAACAGCGATGTTTGTTGACATAAAAACCACTAGCTAGTAAAAAAAGGAAACATAAAGCAATATGAAACATAATTGCTACACTAACCGACACCAAAACATCTATTAAATTGCATATAAAAGGAAAGAGAAACAACACAATTTCTATTCTCCATAAACTCTACAGTTTATAGAATACGAAAATAAAATATTATTGATAAGTATCTTCGTACATTTGAGTAATAACTTTCCATGTATATCGTCTTTCTGCAATCATTTTCATATTCATCGAAATTACGGTAAGTTCATTTTCATTTATTGTTCTCAGTTTATCATAGAGGTCTTTTGATGAAGCGAAAAATAAAGCCTTATCTTCAGTACTATATCGATTAAATGCGCAATCAAAAGCAAAAATTGGTTTTTCAAAGTGCATAGCCTCAACTAAGGATGGATTCGTCCCGCCTGCGGAGTGACCATGAACATACCCCTTACATTGACTTCTTAACTTATACAGCTGATTTATATCATATATAGGGTCAAGTATTTGAATGTTAGGGCTAGTTGCAAACTTCCTTTTCAGATCTCGACCAAAATCACTAGCATCCCAATTTCCAACAAACTTTAATTTCTGTTGGCTATTCAAAAATGCTTCTAAGATCATCTGAACATTATTTTCAGGTTCGATTCGACATAAAGATAAAAAGTAATCATCAGTTGGCCCAACATCAACACCACTAATAATAGAGTGATCACCACCATAGGCAATAACTACATTGTTTTTCGAATACTCCGCATCAACATAATCACCAATTGCTTTATTATCAGTTATAATTATATCAGAAAATTTTACTGCAAATGATTCTGATAATTTCAAAAACTTTTTAGCCAAACGCCCCCATTTCTCACGCTTCCATTCTAAACCATCTATATTAGTAACTATTTTAGAATTTGAAAATAAACGATATATTGGCAGAAACAAACAACCTGAAACCCCTAAAATCAGCGTAACATCAGGTCTTTTGAAAAGACAACAAATTAGAGAATAGATATCATATGGAATACTTTGTATCCCATTTGCACTTAACGGGATATAACTTAAACTAGCCCCATTATATTCTGTTAATTGTTCAGGATATGATTTACTTGAACAAAACACATGATATTTTACATTGCTATTTGAATAACTAGTTAAATTCTCAACTAATGACTCAAAACCTCCATAACAAGCAGGTATACCAACAGTACCAATAACAGCAACATTCTTCATTAGAGCAAATCCTGTTCATACATGTTCAGTGCACCAATATCTTTGGGTGATAGTAATGGTTGACTACCAACTAACGGCCAACGAATTCCGATATCTTTATCACACCAAAGAATTGATTGCTCGGCAGATGGGTTATAGTAATCTGTACACTTATAAACGAACTCTGCATCATCACTAGTTACATAAAAACCATGGGCAAAACCTTCTGGTATCCATAACTGGCGTTTATTCGCAGCAGATAAATACTCACCTACCCATTGACCAAATGTTGGTGAGTTTCTTCTAATATCTACAGCAACATCAAATACCTCACCACTAATTACTCTAACTAATTTCCCTTGAGTATTTTTGGTTTGATAATGTAGACCTCGCAAAATACCTTTTTTCGACTTTGAGTGATTATCTTGTACAAAATTAGTCGGCATACCAGTTACTAGTTCTTCAAATTGCTTCTGGTTCCAGGTTTCCATAAAAAATCCACGTTCATCACCAAACACCGTTGGCTCAATGATTTTTATATCAGGAATATTAGTATCAATTATCTTCATATGATTAGTGTGTAGTTAATCTTTAATTGTGAATACAACGGGTGAGTTCGAAGTGATAAGCAACTACTAAGATTTAAACATAACCCATTAAGTTATTTAAAGCGGCTTGCCAGTCGCAAGGTTTAACACCAAAGACCTGCTCAATTTTTCGACAATCCAATTTAGAGTTTGCAGGACGTTTAGCTGGTGTTGGGTATTGATCCGAAGATATGCCGTTTACCAGCATATCTTTCCTAACGAGCTTCTGTGCCTTGGCCTGCTTAAAGATCTGACAGGAAAATTGATACCAACTAACATGAGGCAACCCAGAAAAATGATAAATCCCGTAGTGAGTATTGCCTGCATGCAGCGCTTTGGCTATTTCAATAAGTGTATTAGCGATATCACCAGCATAGGTTGGGCCACCAAATTGATCAGCTACAACACCAAGTTCATCTCGGGATTGCGCTAATCGAAGCATGGTTTTTACAAAGTTATTACCAGTTTCGCAAAACACCCAAGCAGTTCGCATAATAATATGACGTGGGCAAGCAGCAGCAACAGCAAGTTCGCCTGCGAGTTTGCTTTTTCCATATATTCCTTGTGGTGCAACATCATCAGTTTCAACATACTCACCAACTTTATCGCCTGCAAATACATAGTCGGTTGAGATATGTAGTATGGTTGCACCAACACTGTTAGCAGCTTGGGCTAAAAATTGTGGACCATCACGGTTAATGGCATATGAAAGTTCGACTTCTTGCTCTGCTTTATCAACAGCAGTGTGCGCCGCTGCATTAATAATGGCATCAGGTTTGAATTCATTAACCAGTTTGTTTACTGCTTCACAGTCAGTAATATCGAGCTGTTCACGATCTACAGCCAAAAATTCAATCTCTGGTATCTGGTTTAAGAGCTTTGCTACGCAGCTACCTACCTGGCCATTACTTCCGGTGACTAATATTTTCATAGTGTTGAATTGTGAATTGTGAGGTGTAAGTAAATGCTGAATGCTGAGACAGAAAACTCAGCATTCAACACAAAGCAATCAAGACTACTTTAAGTGTGCTAAATACTGACCATAGTCATTTTTAAGCATGGGTTTCGCGAGTTCTTTAAGTTGATCTGCAGTTAACCAACCATTGCGGTAGGCAATTTCTTCTAAACAAGCCACTTTTAAGCCCTGAACGTGCTCAATGGTTTGCACAAAAGAGGATGCTTCATGCAGACTCTCGTGTGTTCCAGTGTCTAACCAAGCAAAGCCACGACCAAGAAGCTCGACATTTAACTCACCAGCCTTGAGATACATTTCATTAAGCGTAGTGATCTCAAGTTCACCGCGATGTGAAGGCTTAACCTGTTTCGCTAGTTCCACCACTTTATTGTCGTAAAAATAGAGTCCTGTCACTGCATAAGATGATTTAGGTTGGAGTGGTTTTTCCTCAATAGAAACCGCCTTCATCTCAGCATCGAATTCGACAACACCAAAACGCTCAGGATCCTTTACTTGATAGCCGAAAACAGTTGCCCCAGTTTGACGATTCGCAGCATTTTTAAGTGTCTTTGAAAAAGATTGACCATAAAAAATATTATCACCAAGCACCAAACACACATGTGAGTCACCGATAAATTCTTCACCTATGATAAAAGCTTGAGCTAAACCATCGGGAGAGGGTTGAACGGCATAACTCAAGTTAATGCCAAAATCTGACCCATTACCTAATAATCGTTTGAAGCTGTCGTTATCTTCAGGAGTGGTAATAACCAATATATCTCGAATTCCGGCAAGCATTAGCGTAGATAAAGGATAGTAAATCATTGGTTTATCATAAATTGGCAACAGTTGTTTTGACACACCTCGGGTGAGTGGATACAACCGTGTACCAGAACCGCCAGCTAAAATAATTCCTTTCATTAAAAAGTTCCTAGAAAATATACGCCAGATTTTAGAAATCAGAGCGTTAAAAAATGGTTAAAGGGCTTAGATTCCTAAACGTTCGCGCTGATAAGTACCATCCTGAACGTGGTGGCACCATTCTTGGTTAGCTAAATACCATTCGATGGTTTTACGCAGGCCAGTTTCAAAAGTTTCTTGTGGTTGCCAATTTAGTTCTGCACTCATTTTACTTGCATCAATTGCATAACGGCGATCATGGCCAGGCCTATCGGTTACATAGGTAATTTGCTCAGCATAAGGCGTTGCTTTAGGTACTAATGAGTCCAAGATGCTACAAATGGTTTGAACCACTTCTATGTTCTGTTTTTCATTATGGCCACCAATATTGTAGGTTTCACCAACTTTACCCTCTGTAACCACTTTGTATAGTGCACGAGCATGGTCTTCAACATACAGCCAATCGCGGATCTGGTCGCCTTTTCCGTAAATAGGTAATGGCTTACCTTCAAGAGCATTAAGGATGACTAGTGGAATCAACTTTTCAGGAAAATGATATGGTCCATAGTTATTGGAACAATTGGTTACGATCGTCGGTAAACCATAAGTACGAAGCCAAGCGCGAACTAAATGGTCGCTAGAAGCTTTAGAGGCAGAATATGGGCTGCTCGGAGCATAAGGCGTTGTCTCGGTAAATAGAGGCAGTTCTTGATTGACCACTTGGCCTTCTTGTTCATCAGGATGTGGCAAATCACCATACACTTCATCCGTTGAAATATGATGGAAGCGGAATGCTGCCTTACGAACCTCATCGAGGCTAGTCCAATAAGCTCGGGAGGCTTCAAGCAAAGTATACGTACCCACAATATTAGTTTGAATAAAATCAGCAGGGCCAGTGATAGAGCGGTCAACATGGGACTCTGCGGCCAAATGCATTATTGCATCAGGTTTATATTGTGAAAAGATTCTATCCAGCTCAGCACGGTCACAAATATCGACTTGCTCAAATGCATAACGCTCACTTGTCGCCACGCTTACAAGCGATTCTAAATTGCCTGCATAAGTCAGTTTGTCAATATTAACTACGCTATCAGCAGTATTATTAACTATATGACGAACAACTGCAGAACCAATAAATCCTGCACCACCAGTAACAAGTATTTTCATATTATAAAACCTAATTTTTTATTAATTTTTTTATTGAACAAATACAATCAGAAATCGACGTCATTAGCAAGTCATCATTGGATACAAATTGAGTATCTCAGGATTCCC
>NZ_AKZL01000051.1:0-32537 GCF_000282755.1 Shewanella sp. POL2 | reverse complement strand
GTTACCGTAACCAATCCCTTGCTTAGAGACTGAAGGTTTTTGAGCGAGTAGCTGATTGATACGGTCGGTATCGAGACATTTTACTGGACAGCCATCGACGCACGCAGGCTTAAGACCTTGGTCGATCAGTTCAATGCACATATTGCATTTAGCGGCTTTACCATCAGTTTTAAGCATGACGACGGCATCGTAAGGGCAGGCACTGACACACAGGCCGCAACCTGTGCACTTGTCGCGGTTAAGCACGACGAGTCCATCACTGCGAACGGTATAAGCTTGGGCAGGGCAAGCAATTAAGCAGGCTGGATTACCACAGTGCATACAGGAGTGGCTTAGCCATACGTCTACCTCACCGTCATCGCGATGCACTTCATATCTGTCGACTTTACGAAAGCGTACGTCTTCTGGGAGTTCATTGTGGATTTGGCAGGCAATGGTGCAGGCTTGGCAGCCAACACAGTTTTCTTGTCTGAAGACGAATCCGAGTTGATGTTTATTTTCCATGGGGTTCTCCATCAGGCTTTAGCCAAAGACACGCGGGTTGAATGGTAGGCAGAGCAACCACCCATGTCGGTCAATCTGTCTGTCGTCAATGAGTTAGTGCAACCCTCAGTGCCGTTAGGATTGAGTCTGAGCCAATTACATTTAGGGCTCATCAAGGTCCCTTGAGGTACGCCACTGGTTATCATGGCTACAAACTTGGCCTCACCGCGGTGATTACTGAGTTGAACTCTGTCGTTGTTTTTGATGCCGTAGGTTTTTGCATCTTCAGGATTGATTTTTACGTAGTAGGCGGGAATGGCACGAATGTATTTTACATTGTAGAAGGAGCTATTGACCCGCTGTGGAACACCTGATGAGAGTAGGCGGAAAGGAAGTGCTTTTTCTTTGGCTTCCATCTCATCTTCGGGCAAACCCCAATCGAGTACAGGATGAAAACCTGCATCGGCCATGAGCTGAGAACTAAATTCAATCTTGCCACTTGGCGTATCGTATTTACCATCGGCGAGTACAGGCTGGGGAATGTCTAACTTGATGTATTTTTCCTTCATCAACCGCTCGTAACTGACGCCTTTATAGTAAGGCGAATCGGTCGTTAACAGCTCGCGAATGATGTCATCATTACTGGCTTTGAAGGCGGGGTCTTCAAATCCCATGGCTTGGCCTAATTCACGGAAGAAGGTCCAGTTACACTTGGATTCTCCCAAAGGTTCAATCACTTTCTGGCAGACCTGCACATAGTAGCCATGGTAGTCACCGACGATATCATCGGTTTCAAATTGGCTGGCCGCAGGCAGGATAATATCGCAGTATTGCAGTGAGTCCGTCATGACCATGTCATGGCCGACCACAAACAGATCTTCCCGTTTCATACCTTCGATAACGGCATTGGTATCCGGTGCCACAACGACAGGGTTACCGTTATAGATAATCATGCCGTGAATCGGTTTACTCGGTTTGTCATGGCTGGTGGGATGTGTAGGATGAAGCGCCTTGGCAAGCTCAGTCATATTAATCCGCTGCGCATCAGGATTGGAGCGCATATATTTACCGCTCGCTTGATACTGATTCAGTCCGCCACCTGCATGAACGTTATCGTAGATTAACCCGTTACCACGCTTACCAAAGTTCCCTGTAACGGCGAGCAACATAGCCACAGCGCGGGACATGCGGGCACCGTTAAAGTTACGTTGGAAACCATAGCCCATACGCAACATGGTTTTTTCGTTTTCGCCTAGCACCTTGGCAAATTCAAACATTTTTGCCCGAGGAACCCCTGTGATCTTCTCTATTTCGTCGTAACTGATCTCGTTCAAGCGTTGCAATAGGGCGTCGTAGCCAATGGTTTGCTCTGCGATAAACTTATGATCGACAAGATCTTTCTCTACAAGATATTTCATTATGCCCGCGCAGAGTTGCACATCTGTGCTGGGGCGAGGTTGTAGGTAAATATCTGCCTGTGAACATAAAGGGGTTCGCTGTGGATTGACGGCTAACAGCTTGGTGCCGCGGTCACGGGCTTGGTTAATCAGTTTGATAGCAATAGTGTTAGAAACAACTTCATCATGTCCCCAGGTGAGGTACACATCGCTGAGTAAGATATCCTCAGGATCTGGGCCGAGGAAGGTGCCATACAAGGATTCGAGCCCATCATAGGCGGCATAGGTACAGACTTTACGTTCAAGAATAGAGGAGCCGATACGGTTCCAGAAACGTTCACCGGAAGCGGACATTCCAATGGCGCCATAATTGCCAGAATAGCTATAGGGAAGAATGGCCTCTGAACCGTGCTCTGCAATGATCTGTTTGAAACGACTAGATATTTTACTGTAGGCGTCATCCCAACTAATACGGCGCCATTTACCTTCGCCTTTGTTACCAACACGCTCCATTGGATGTAGGATCCGGTCGGCGGCATAGGTATACTGAACGTAGCTTTGACCTTTCAAGCAGGGAGCTAAACCTGTTTTAGCTTGTTCTTCTGCCCCGGAAACATAGGTCATGCGACCATCTTGCACTCTAAACTTGAGTAAACATCGGGCTGCACAGTTGCGTAAACAACTATGATAAACAACATTTCCATTTCGTTTTGCCAATAGACCTGTATTGGCGCCTTGTTGCTTGGCATGTGCTATGCCTGGGGTTAAGCCTGACAGGGAGGACAGCACAGCGCTTGCTGCAGCTCCTTGTAAAAACGTGCGTCTATCGATTTTCATCGTCATCACCCACCATGATTTGAACTTTAGGTTCGTTTTGATTATTGGCTTTGTGCCTTTTATATCGCCGGGGAACCGGCATGCCCTGAGAGAATCCCAGGGCGAAATTACTTACATCACATAGGTTTGCAGTTGGTTTTGCCCATTGATCTGGCTGATGGTCAACAGCTTGTCATCCTGTACTAACAGTCCTTGCGGATTGTTCGTGCCAGCCAGTTTGGCCATAGGTGTTACTTCGCCAGTAAGCAGATTGAGCTTAAGTACCTCGCTGCCGTCATTGTTGAGGACCCAAGCTTGCTCGCCTTGAACGCTGATGCCTGTTACTTGAGGTAGTGCAGGGAGTCCTTGCAAATTTGATTCGGCAGAGAGCGTCATATCTGTGCGGTCAAAGCGTGATAACACTAAGTGTTCGTTGAGTGCATCGCGGGTCGTAACCGTGACAAATTGTGCGAGTGTGCTGCTGTAACCCAATGCCAAGCTGTAGCTGGTTTTAGCGCGTACTGTGCTGAACTGGCCGCGAGCGGTTTCACCTATGCCATCGCTACTTTGGTTGAAGCGGCGATAGTTCATTTCCCAGTTTTGTGTCGGATCGAGCGTTAATTCCGCCCAAGCTTTATTGAAGCCCATCACCAGCAAGCTGTTGGCGGAAGTAAAGGCAACCCCATGAAGCGTTTCAATATGCAGCATATACATGCCGTCAATCTGCGCTTTACTGAGAATTTGCATTTTCTTATCAAGGATATAGACCCAATTATCTGTTGTCGTTAGGGCATAAATCTCTGCGTCAGCTTGATAGTCAATGGCAGTCACACGTCCACTTATCTCCGATGGCAGTACTTGTTCAGCGACTAATTTCGCTCTAGGAGCCTTAGCAAATAGCGGTTCTGTTGGTTGCCAAGTCTCAATATCAGGATTATCAATGGCGTAAGCACCGCGAGCATTAGGTGCATAAGTTGGCCAGTGGTCGAGTTCCCAACTCATGTATTGAGGATTAAAAGAGACTCGGCCAGGGCTATCTTGACCTACGAAGGGAAGGGGGCCCGTTTGCGTAAAGGCTTGGACAATATTGCCACTGATCACGACTAGGAATATCCCACAGGCAACCTTAGGAAGCGTATCGAGTGGTTGCTTGCCGTAGCCGTTATTCGGGAACTTATTGCCAAGTGTGAGCATGAGTAATGCCACCACAATAAGCACGACGACAAACACGAATAACGCCCAAGTATAGGTATGAGCTCCCATGATTTTCAGTGAAAAACCTTGGCCAATATCACTGCCTAAATTGATCGAGGTATGAACTGAGGCCATAAAGGCACCATATATTCCAAGCCAAACTAACGCGGCGATATATTTAGGTTTTAGGCCAAAGCGAACGATATAGAGGGCTGTTAGCGCCACTAAGATCATGGCTGTACGTTCTTGCCAGCAGAAAGCACAAGGGTTATCTAAATAAATAAATCCGAAAATAAAACAAGCAATACCAACGGGTAATGCCATGATAATAATAGAAGCAAATGAAGCTAGCTTGTTAAATAAATGCTCTTTCATGGTAGCCCTTTAGTAATTGCCGATAGGAAGTAAAATGCCCCAAGACATCATTATCCAAATGAAGAAACTTAACCCAATGCAACCAAATAATAATTTGTCTGCGAGCGACTCTTTTTCTGGTTTTTTTAACACCAGATAAGCGGCAAATGCCGTGATGCAAAAAAGTGTGAACTCCATTAACTACCTCTTTATTGACGTGTGACTTATCTCTTAATTAGCTGAGGCTAATCGCCATTCTCTCTCTAATCCATAAACGAGTTTTGATTTAACCCAGTTGAATGCTGGTGAGTTATTTATATTTCCATAGAGAATGTAATTTCCAACTGCTCTTTGTTCACTGCGGATTTCTTTAATATCGTTAATCATTTCATCTGTTAATCTTCGATAATTAACCGAGGGAATCATGTCGACAAATTGACGAGTAAATTGATTACAACTTAACGTGATGCTGTTAGATTGAGCGAGCATTTGCATGGCGGTTGCTACACTGTCGGTATAACCCGCCACATCCATTTGTAATCCATTGTCACGACAAAGATTAACCAATAGCGGACAACTGAGATCGTTATAGTTATCAATCTCTAACAGTGGATAGTTTGATAGTTGTTCCAATGACATTTCACCCTCAAGAATGGGGTGGTTATGATTGGCTAAGATGTATATATCTCCGGTTTCTGAAAATATTTCATTATTGAGGCGACTATCATCGAAGCCTTCGTACACAACAACAAAATCAATATCACCTGTAATAAGTTCATTGTTGCAGTCATGACTTAAACTACGAACATCAAATCTAAGATTGGGTGCTTCTGGTTGAATATAATTAGCGATTACTTTATGTACGGCATAAACGAATTCATCGTAGGCGCGTATTACAAAATGACCGCCTGACTCACTAGGAGTAAAAACAGAATGTTGACGTTCGAGTAGTTGATATTGTTCAACAAGATACTTAGCGTGCGGAATGAGCTCTTCTAACTTTTTAGTTGGAATTAATCCATGTGATTTACGAATGAATAGTGAGTCCATGAATATATCGCGTAGTGCATTTAATGTACGCGTGACGTTACAGTTTGATAGACCAAGCTCTGTAGCCGCGATATTACCTTGACCATGTTTATAGACGGAAAGTAACACTCTAAGCTGAAGATAATTCAGATTATCTATTTTCATGTTTAGTAAACTCTTTGCAATATTTACTTATTACTATGAGTTCTTTGTAGGCTTGTTGCCAAGATTAATGTGGCATTATGTTCTGGTTAATTCTGTTATTTATGAGTTTCATCCTGTTTTTAAGCGATTGAAATAATCTTATTTCTGATGATGAAATTTAATTTTTCTGGGTTTTATGAGTGAATGTGTGAATAGGGTCAAATATAAAGTTGAAAGATATATCGATATAAATATTTGTGATGTTTGTACTTGTGTTATCTATTAGTGTGTCGTAGAAGGTTAATCGGGCTAAATAACAGTCAATATGAAAATGTGATATGAGATTGAATGTTTGCTTTATTCTTGAACAAAAGTGTGATTAGTTATTCGTAATACTCGGGGTTTGCTAGTTTGGAAAGGTAATGTGGATAGCAGTATTCAGGTTACGTTTAAATGGCACATTTTATCAGAGGGGGGGAGGGGTTTATGGCCGAGGAAGCATTTACTGAAACTGGTTTTTGGAACAAAATCAAAATGTTTGGTCGCCAGGCTGGGCGTGAGGTAGTTGAGCGTGCTTTGTGGCTTTACTATGCTGCGCAAAAGCCTAATACACCTACGTGGGCCAAGTCGGTAATTTTTGGGGCCTTGGCGTATTTTATCTCGCCTTTAGATGCGATTCCCGATTTAACGCCGTTAGTCGGTTTTACTGATGATTTGGGGGCGTTAGCGGCGGCGTTGACTATGGTAACGCTTTATATTGATGATGAGGTTAAATCACTGGCTGCGGCTAAGTTAGCGTTGTGGTTTGGTGATGAGCCGACAACGCCTAAATCCTGATATCTCTGTGCATTAAACCTTAAAAATATGATTTTATTAGTGGTTAATGAAGATGAGTTGGCTTAGTTTTTTGAGGGTAAAAAAATTTTCTGTTAAACGTTTCACTATTACGCAATTGCGCTATATGCTAGCGCTGTTTTGTGAACCCATTGTGTGTGTTTAGGCAAATAAATGAAAAATATTATGGTGGTGATCCTGTGGTTGATAGGAGTCTCTGCCGCCACTCCCGTGTTCGCCGATAAGGCCTCGCCAGAACAACTCGCTCGTCTGTACCTCGATTTTATGGCTCAAACTAGTCGTCAGAGTGAAACTCTGTGGCCGGGATTTCGTCTCGACGATAAAGTCCACCTATTCAGCTATGCGGGCAGTGTTTGGTTACGTCAGCCCGGTGGTGAGATTATTAAAGACAACAGTGTGTTAGAGTCAGTTAACCTTCACTCTGGTCTATCAGTTAATTTTGGTTTTCCTCAGTATCAAGGGGTGGCTGGTGTGCTGATCCAGCTCGAGTCTCCCACGATTCAATTTGATAGTACGACAAAAACTGCCGATTTGCCTTTCGTGATTTGGGCTGGCAATAGCGTGCATGAGGCGTTTCATTTTTACGCTCAATCCGAGTGGCGTGTATTAGAGGACGCTCGCCGCTATGAAGGGGAGGTCTACCCGCTTAATTTTGATGCGCGCTATTACCGTCTTCAGTTATTCAACTCGCTCATGTCAGCCTTAAAACAGCCCGAGCAACAAGCATTGTACTTAGGCCATGCGGCTTACTGGTTGCAGGCATGGCGTCAAACGGCGCCTAACGAAGATAAAGTCAGTTATGTGAGTGATTTAGTCGAAGGCAGTGCAAAATACGTTGAGTTGATTGCGGGCGCGCGCTTCCTGAGCCAAAACCAAACCTATCTCGGTTATCAACAGATACTGCTGCAATATGTGCAGGATTATTATCAACAGCAGCAAATGCTTGGCGGTTGGACGGCCGAAGCTGAGAATATCGGCGCACTTGCGGGAATACTGTTAGACAGCACTCAAGATGCCTATGTGTGGAAAGAGTCAGTGATGTCGGGCATGTTGCCTGTGGATTTACTACTGGGTCGCATTAAGCCGATTACTCCACCGGTTGGGCAAAATAGTGCACAGAAGAAACGTCTGCAAGATATGCTGGCTTACTATCCGTCGACTGACCAAAAATTGGCTCAGCTGTTGCGAGATGTGCAGGACCCCAAGGTGCCACTATTGGTCATGCCGAGCGTGAGCGATAGCAGTAGTTTTATGGATGTGGGGGAAGTTCGTTCCGGGTTTTATGTCGTGCCTTATCAAGAGGAAATGACTCAGGCTTATTTAGGGATGAGTGTGCAATTTAGTAACTTAAATGTCAGTGGTAGCCCCTTGTTGGATGTGCCTTTGCAAAATTATTGTGAGGGCATTGAAGCCGCAACTCTGTTACCTTTGGGGTTTACCTTCCAACGCGAAGGTCAGTATCTGGTGTTTAATGAGCCGGAAATCCACGGAACAATAAGGGTTTCTGCAAGTGTTGTTGAGGGAAGAACCCTCTACTGTGCGATGAATTAATATGAGAAAAAATCAGCTCGAATTTACCTACATGCGCGGCATTGCGATTATTTTTATCGTGCTTGGGCATAGTATTTACAACTCTGGGGAAGGGTTTCCGTTATTGCTGGAAAATTTACTCAGGGGAGGCACGGCGTTGTTCGTGTTTATCTCTGGTTATTTTTTTCATCGGATTTTTTATAAGGATTTCGATTACGGTAAGTTCATGAAGAATAAAGTGCAAAATGTGCTTTATCCCTTCTTAGTGGTTTCCGCTGTTGGCTTATTCTGCTTAAGTTTACGCTGGATTTTTATGGAGCATCAGCCACTTGAACAGTTGTTGCTCAGTATTTTTTATACCGTACGAAATGGTTACATCTTGTACCCGCATTGGTATATCCCTTTTATCATGGCAGTGTTTTTATTGTCGCCAGTATTTTTATGGTTTATTCGCTGCTCACAGCAAATGCGTTGGACGCTATTTGTACTGAGTTGTGTGGTGGCAATTTTGCTCCACAGACCCATAGGCAACGTTAACTTTATTCATTCAGTCGTTTATTTTATGCCTTTCTATTTGATTGGTATTTTATATTCCCAAGATGAACATCTTGTGTCGCGCTATGGTTCCATTTTAAGTGCGCTAGCAGGAATTTTCCTTGTCGTGAGCTTGGTTGAACAGAGTTATATAGTGCAGCATGTGGGTAACTATCATAAAGCACCGTTTGAATATAACGGCATCGACTGGCAGTTTATCCAAAAACTGAGCCTGTGTGTGTTGGTGCTTAACTTCTGTGATTGGTTGTCAAAACGTAGTCGCTTACCTTGGCTTATCGAAATCGCCGAAATGAGTTTTGCGATTTTCTTTATCCATCCGCTGTTCGATATGTTGTTTAATACCACTGCAACGATATTCCGTTTCCGTTTTCCGCCTGGGTCTGCTATCACGAGTATTCTGTTCTCGGCAGCGATTTTTCTCTTCCTAATGGTGGGCAGTATTATCACGGCACGCTTTATCAAAAAACGTTTAGGTAACCGTTCTCGTCTTTACATCGGTTGGTAATCCTTCACAAGTACAGGGGAATTAAGTTTAAATTTATTCCCCTGTGTTAGCGTGTTTTGCATTGAATTTCCCATGGAAAACATAATGCAAACTATCACCTTAGCACGTCTTGGAATTGTCGGCCTATGGATGGCAACGCCAGTATTTGCCAATGCGACTCCCAAACCTGCACTTGCCATAGAACAAGAGACTTTCTTCAATCAATTAGCCGCCCATTGCGGTAAAGCGTTTGCGGGTAAAGTCGTCTCAAAGGACAGCGCCGATGCGGCTTTTCGTGATAAAGCGCTGGTGATGCATGTGCGCGAATGCAGCGATACTGAGCTGAAAATCCCATTCCATGTGGGAGACGACCACTCCCGTACTTGGGTGATCACTAAAACGGAACAGGGGTTAAGGCTAAAGCACGATCACCGCCATCAAGATGGGACTGAAGATAAAGTCACTATGTATGGTGGCGATACCGCCAGTATGGGAACCAGTCAAAAGCAATCATTTCCCATCGATCAGGCATCGATTGATAACTTTATGCAAAATGGCCTAACCCAGTCTGTCACCAATGTGTGGCATATAGAAGTTACGCCAAACACCTTCAGTTATTTACTCACTCGGGAAGCCCGTCATTTTCAAGTGGATTTTGATCTAACCCAACCGCAGCCTTTCCCGCCAGTTCCTTGGGGACATGAGTAGGTTAAAGCGTAATTAAAACAAAACCTCTGAGCTTTTCGAGTTCAGAGGTTTTCTGGAAGCGGTCTTGTAATCTTAGTTAGCTCTAGGCTCGAAGGTAAAAGATTGTCCCGCCAGTGCGGCTTCAAACATTAGTCCACCCTTGGCAACGGTAAAGACCGCCATGCCATTGATATAGGCTGCGGTGGCAGATTGATTACCACCGGCTTGACCAGCGCCTGCCGAGTTGCCTGTGGTGCCCGCTTTGGCGTTAGCGCCCATATTAATGGCAACGGCAGAGGCTTGGGCATCAAACTCAAAACTGCCACTGGTGAACTCATTGTAGGATTTGGCATCTTTAAAGAAGATGATTTCACTATAGGCTTGTCCACCTAATTGAAATCCAATAGATAGCTGGGTTAGGCTGGAGTCTCCCATATATTGTCCCGCTTGAAAAACCCGACCTTTGCCGTAGGCGGCGCCAATACCAATCCCACCTTTGCCAACTGTTGGAAAGAGGGCGTAGCCATAGGCGGTATCAAAAAATTTGCGGGTTTCCTTGGCTTGGTGAAAATTTTTTAAAGCCTCAGTGTAACTATCATCTGCTTGCGCAACTGGTGTCAGTAAGCTGGCAATCAAGCAGGTCGATGCGACAACAAAAGATAAAATTGATTTCATGGCGTTCCTCCTTAAGTCTTGGTTCCATCAGACTACCCTTTGTTGTCACAAATGACAGCCTAAAGCTGCGTTAATGTCAGCTCGGATTCAGTTTTTCAATAAGACATGTTGCCAGTTTTGATTGCTAAGCGATGGTTTAGTTCTGAGGTGGATTGGGCGTGGTGGTCGATTTTTCCTTGCTATCGTTCGATTCTTGCTGCAGTTGTTGAATAAATTCAAACTCCTCGGGGGTGAGTACTCCTGAAGATGAAGATTCAACTTTGGGCTTAGGCACTGATAAATGGCCTTTCAAATACGCTGTGCGAGTGATCTGCTTTAGACCATAGGCGGCAAGTAAGTAGAAACTTAATAGTAAGCTTAATCGGGGCAAGGCGTGGGATAAGGCTGAAAGCGAGTCGCCTAGATAAAAAGGCAGTACAACCACAAATACACGCAGTAGCCAGTTAAATAACATCGCTAAGGTTAGGCCAAATAACCAGCGGAAACGGATGAGTTTCAAGGTGTCCTGTGGTGCATCGCTCAATGGCGGTTGACTGACTTTATATTGTTTAAGTAGATGCCAAAGAGCGACAAAATAGGCTGCTGTTTGAGTAAACAGCAACAACGGCATTGCTAAACTCCAGTGGCTGAAATCGATCGTCAGCGGATTATTAAAGAATTCAGCCTGAAACCAAATGGCGTTTTTATGTAAGTTGAGCCGCAAAGTAATATCTATAACTGCAAGCAGTAGTGTGATAATCGCCGGCCAATAATGCCATGAAAAACCAATTGGCTCAGTATGTTGCTCTAAACTGCGTTTGCAATAGAGGTAAAGCAGTGGCATGAGTAAAAAATAAATCGGGGCAAGCAAATTAAATAATATGTGGATAGGAATTGGCGTGTTATCACGGTTAAGCATTCCCGTCAGAAAATACAGTGCGATGAGACTTAGAAAAGCCGCCAATAGCTTTTGATTATTGTCCGAATGATAAAAGTAACGAATATAAATAGCTAACGCGAGGCAATGTAAGCCACCAAATAGGGATAACCACCAATAGGCTTGAGCAAAAAATGTATTAAATTCGTTCATTTTGTCACCTCGACGACCTGTTATATCAGGGAAATTCGAGGCGAAAAAGCATTCCTAGGTATTTTTCTGTGAAATAGCGATGCGTTGATGACGATTAGATGCGGCTTCGGGGACTGACGCAGGTACGGGATGACGCTCGGCCAGTAAGTGTTTGATTGCACGAATGGGATGCGGTAACAGCATTCTCGGCCCCGCGAAAATCATGATCTCTTTGACCTGCGCCTTTTGGGCGGGCTTGTAGCAATGCACTGGGCACTTATTGCACGTGGGCTTATCTTGCCCATAGGGACAACGGTCGAGGCGAACGGCTGCATACTCTAGCAGTGCTAAACATTCTTCACACAGGCCGGATGCCGTTTGGCCTTGGTGCTTAGCTTTGCAATAGATCTTCGCCATCGCGCTAATGGTTTGATGCTCGTAGCGCAGTTTGCCTGTGAGTAGGGCCGCTGAGTCCATGGGAATACCTTAGTCTGTTACTCGGATAATCCCATCATAAGCAGCGGCACTGGCTTGTTCAAAACGTAAGTGTCAATTTATGAAGATGCGCACAAAATAAGACTTTAAATGTGCATTACCTTATCGGCGGCCAGAGTCCAGCGGGTGAGATCCTGTAAGGTGCCAATTTCAGCGCCTTCGAGCAGCATATCCGTATTCACTCCCCGCGCTTGAGCGCAGGTTTTACACAGTAAAATCGGGACTTGCTGAGCACTAAGGATCTCAAACATTTGCTGCAAGTTATAGCTTAAATCAGGCGTTGTCTGCTGTTTGAGTGCCCCAAATACCGCATCTGACATTAAAAAGATTTTGAGATCAACATCTTGCTCGGTTTGATCCTTGAGGGCTAAAGCAATGCGCAGGCTGTTAAACAGTTTTTCTGTGCCGTATGGACTCGCGTGGGCAACAATAAGAATTTTTTGCATTAGGCTTTCCTTAATTTTTTGCAAACGGTCATAAACCTTAGCAGTCTAGCCGAATTGCTTATATCGATTTGCGTGCAAGATCGGATAAAACGGCATAAATACTTGATTTACACAGACACTATGGACTTTAATAGCGGTTAATCACTGCTCAACTTTTGGACAAAACTCCTTGTCAGTCGCAGACCACTGAGTCGTTCTGGCAAGCCAACTGCAATAGCTTCTAACAGGAAGCAGCCATAAAAGGTGAAGAAGAATGAAGGTCATTGTCGTTTTAATACTGATCGTTATCGGAGTGTTTTTATTTCGTCGTGCCCAGCGCTTGGCGAAGGAAGAGCAAGAGGCAATGATGGCAAAAAAAACAACTGAAATGACAAAGGATACTAATTCTTTCCCAGAAGTGGCTGAATCTACGCCCGAAGTTACTCCTCCAGTAAATAATACGCCTGAAGACGCTTCTGCTATTATGAAAGCGCCTGAGATTGAATTAATGCCGAGGGAAGAGGTGCATCAGCCTAGCCGCGCCGAAATCGTTGCAATAAGTGAAGATATTATCGATGTCGATATTCCCGCTGTGCCCAATGAAGACCCTGTGATTATCTTGGCCGACGCCTCTGAAAAAATTGAGAAAGAGGCTGAAATTAAACCTGTATCCTCCGAGGCCGAAGGCCTTGCGACACCAGGCTCATGGGCGAATGTGACATTGCAGCGTGCGTTCGAAGGTTATCAAAGTGCAGAGACCGAACTTGCGCGCTATAACGCGTTACAGGATGTGATTGCAGAGTGTTATAAGCAGCGAAAATCGACTGACTATTTAGCCTATGGTGCAGCACTGTGTGAGCTTTATCCGGCATTATTCCACCGAGCGAATGCCACCAAGCCCAAACAGGTTGAGCTTAAAACCACAGGCTTTATGCAACTTGCAACATTATTAAATGATACTCAAGCCTTTAACGAAGCTATCGCGCTATGTCAGCAGGCTGTCTCACTTGGCTTAACCGACGGTACTGTCACTGGATTCGAAGGCCGGATCAGCCGTATTGAGAAGGCGCAGGCAAAAGCTGCAACTGCATAAAAGTGATAGTAAGAATGACTCTGTTGTCATGGCGTAAGGTTAAAGACTCTGGCATAAGCCAGTTAATTCTAGCGCCTCAAATGCCCATAACCTAAAAGCGGTTATTTAACGGCTAAAAGCCGTGTAGAATCCGGAGACTTACCGCGCAAAAGGCGAACTAAGGTTCGCTTTTTTTATGAGCTATTTTTATGAAGTGTGTTGCGAGTTTCTTGAATCAAATCGTCAAAATGAAATTACCCTTGGTTGTCTTATTTGCCAGCTTGGCTCTTGGGCTGACAGGTTGCACTAAAACCCCGGAATGGACGCTATTTTATTATCCCAAGGCGATCTCGCTGCCAACGACGCCGTTACAACCTGATGATATCAATGGTTATTACGACACTCTCGAACAATGCCAGCGCAAAGCCCATGGATTACAGCGTTTAACGGGGTCAGGTATGAGTGGCTTCGAGGCCAGTGGCGCGGGCGTATATCAATGTGGCCAGCAGTGTGAGTTGAACGATAAGTCAGTGCTGGTGTGCAAGCTGCTCACTCAATAGGGAATGTATTGATGAAGTTCAAACAGGATTTTTTCACCCAATTGCCTGAGTTTTATTCCCAAGTCTATCCGCAGGGCATTAGTAACCCCCATTGGCTCGCTTGGAGTGACGATGCCGCGTCATTAATTGGGTTAAGTCAGCCAACAGATGAGTTATTACAGGGCTTATCGGGTAACGCGGCTGTTGAAGGTGCAAGCTATTATGCGCAGGTTTATAGCGGGCACCAGTTTGGTGGCTACACCCCTAGATTAGGCGATGGGCGTTCGATTATCCTCGGTGAAGCAATCGGCCCTAATGGTACATGGGATGTGGCACTCAAAGGCGGCGGACCGACCCCTTATTCTCGTCATGGTGATGGCAGAGCCGTAATGCGCTCTGCGGTGCGGGAGTTTCTCGTTTCTGAGGCATTGCACCATTTAGGTGTGCCAACGACCCGTGCCTTGGCGGTGATCGGCTCTGATATGCCCGTTTGGCGCGAGAGCCAAGAAACCGCAGCCATTACTGTGCGTTTGGCGCGCAGCCATATCCGTTTCGGTCATTTCGAATTTTCTGCCATAGCGAGCGTGGTCAAGCCGATAAGCTGACGCAGTTACTCAACTTTACCTTGAAGCAGCATTATCCGCATTTGAGCTGCGATCTGGCGGGCTATAAAGCGTGGTTTTTACAGGTGGTGCAAGATACCGCCAAGATGATCGCCCATTGGCAGGCTATCGGCTTTGCCCATGGGGTGATGAATACCGACAATATGTCGATTCTTGGTGATAGTTTCGATTTTGGCCCGTTTGCCTTCCTCGATACCTTCCAAGAAGACTTTATTTGCAATCATTCCGATCCAGAGGGGCGTTATGCCTTTGGGCAGCAGCCCGGCATTGGGCTGTGGAACCTGCAACGTTTAGCGCAGGCGTTGACGCCTGTGATCCCGTCCGATGATTTAATTGCCGCTTTGAATCAATATCAACATGCTCTAGTGCAGCATTATTTGATGCTGATGCGCGCTAAGTTAGGACTCGCTGAGCGAGCGGATTCGACAGCCGAGCAGGATCAACAGGACTTAGAACTCATTGGCCGCTTTACCGTGTTGATGGAGAAAAATCAGCTGGATTACAGCAACACTTGGCGTCGATTTGGTCAGCTTGATCCTAGCAGTGTGCACTCGCCTTTGCGGGATGATTTTATTGATCTCAACGAGTTCGATACTTGGTATCAGGCATATCAGGTGCGGCTTGGTAAGGTTACTGATGTTGAGGCGTGGCAGCAGGTGCGTAATAACATCAATCCCAAGTATATTTTGCGCAACTATTTGGCCCAAGAAGCGATTATCGCCGTTGAAGAAGGGGATCTTGCGCCGCTACAGCGTTTGCACCAAGTGTTGCGTCAACCGTTTAGCGAGCAAGCTGAGCATGACGATCTGGCCAAGCGTCCTCCGGATTGGGGGCAAGGGCTGATTATGTCGTGCAGTAGTTGATGGAAGTAAAGATGAAATTAAACGCCATTCAGTTAGATAGCGCCGCGTTAAGCTTAAGTGTGAGCGGTGATATCGATTTTGATCATTTCGAGGCCTTTGCCGAGCCGTTAGCCCATGCTTTAGATTGCCGCGTGCGCGAGCGTCAATGGGGAGCCGATCGTCATCAATGGTTATTGGAGTTTGAAGGTACAGCACTTTGGCTCAATTATGAGTTTTACGGCAATATCTGTTGGCTGAGTGTGGAGCGTGAGGCTGATGTTGAGGTGCTAGAATACCTGGCCACGCTGTTAAGCCGCCACTTATGAGCGCGCCACCATTTAATGAGAGAGTTCCAATGAGCCTAGATACGTTAAATCAACACCAAAGTGCCATCGATAATGCTGATTCGGGGGCTGCCTTTGCTTTTCAAGCTCTAACACCGGATTTGATTTTAGATGCTATCGAAAGTCTTGGCATTTACCCTGAAACGGGCCTATTAGCACTCAATAGCTACGAAAACCGCGTGTATCAATTTCGCAGTGATGAAGGGCGGCGCTATGTAGTGAAGTTTTATCGTCCAAATCGTTGGACCGATGCGCAAATTCAAGAGGAGCACGATTTTGCTCTCGCGCTTGCCGAGCAGGAAATCCCGATGGCGGTGCCAGCCTTAGTGCAAGGGCGTACCTTGCACCATTTCCAAGGTTTTCGGTTTGCACTGTTTCCTTCTATCGGTGGTCGAGCCTTTGAGGTCGATAATTTAGAACAGTTGGAATTTGTTGGCCGTTTTATCGGTCGTATACATCAGTACGGCGCACAGTCGGTTTTTCATGCCCGCGAACCGCTCAATCCGCAAATCTTAGGCGATGAGCCTTTGGCGTGGTTGAAACAATCAGAATTGGTGCCGACTTCTCTACGGGTCGCCTTTTTCACTGTGGTCGAACAAGTGCTGGCGAAGGTCAACACCGTTTGGTCGCAGCAATGTTTCAAACCGATTCGCTTGCATGGTGATCTACACCCAGGGAATATTCTTTGGACACCCGATGGGCCGGGTTTTGTGGATTTAGACGATGCCCGTATGGGACCTGCCATTCAAGATTTATGGATGATGCTAACGGGGGATAGGGCGCAGCAGCAACTGCAACTCGAGATATTGCTCGAAGCCTATGAGGAATTTTGTGAATTCGATACGCGGCAACTGGCGTTGATTGAACCCCTACGCGCATTACGGATGGTGCACTATAACGCTTGGATTGGCAGGCGTTGGCAAGATCCGGCTTTCCCTATGCATTTCCCATGGTTTGGGGATGAAAAGTATTGGGAGCAGCAGATTTTGGCATTTAAGGAGCAACTCGCGGCACTTAATGAACCACCGCTAAGTTTGATCCCTTACTAAATGTGTGAACAGGGTGGGATTTACGAGGCTCTCTTGCCTAACGGATTGAACTCTCAGCTTGAGTTACACTCAAAAAATGAAATATGTTAGGCTCCAGCTATTTTAGATAATTGATTTAAGGAAAATTCATGAAAAAAGCATTACTTATGGCGGCAGCGCTGTTATTGGCTCCATTAGCGGTTTCGGCAGCGGAATACAAAGAAGGCGTACATTACACTGTGATTAATGATGGTCCCGCGACAGCTAAACCTGAAATCACCGAGTTTTTCTCTTTCTATTGCCCACATTGCTACAACTTTTCGAAAACGGTTGTGCCTAAAATTTTGGCTGAAAAGCCAGCAGGTGTGGAATTTAACCAAGCCCACGTTGATTTTATTGGCAAAGAAATGGGCGTAGAGATGTCACGCGCTTTTGCGGTTGCTCATCAACTCAATGTCGATGAAAAAATCGATGCGGCTTTATTTGCTGCCATCCATGACAAGAAACAACACTTTACTAGCCGTGACGATGTGCGTGCCTTATTTGTGGCTAATGGCGTTGATGGTAAAGCTTTTGATGCCGCAGCGGATTCATTTATGGTCAAAGCCCAAATGGCGAAAATGAAGCGCGATACTGAAAACGCGAAACTTTCTGGCGTGCCTGCGCTCGTGGTGAATGGCAAATACCGTGTTGAAACGGGTGCGATTAAGTCCTATGACGAGCTATTAGACATTGCATATTACTTAGCGAGAAAGTAATTATCTTAGGATTGCGGTGATTTAGTCATCTAATTGCAATCTAACTCATTGATAATTAATAAGTAACACAAAAGGAGCCGAGCGCTCCTTTTTTATTGGCCGCATCAAATTGTCCACGATACGTTGAACCAGTTTTGCGGAGAATGCGTATTAGGATTTAGGCAAAAAAAACCGTACTTCCGATAATGGAGAGTACGGACTTGAGCCATATGGCTCATTTTTACCCTGAGTAACACGGATGATTTTAGATAAGCGTCAAAATAATGTCAATAGTCAAAATATTGACACTTGGGTTTGTGTTTATCATTGCTTTATTTTTATAAATTAAATCAATTTGTTATTTTGTATTTATTGTAAGTTTTGAAAATAATTCTTTATCGATGAAACTCAATTGGACATCTTTCTGTCAAATGACTGTGGTCAATAACAACAAAAATGCCTGTAGGGGGTTATATGAGAGTTTTCCCTGTCTACGCACCTAAGCTTATTGTTAAGCATGCGCGTATTTTTCTCACTGGCGTGATATGGGTAAAAGACTTAGGTCGATTGGAATTTGAAAAAGGAAGATTTTTATTACCGAGAAAAAGCCTGCCAAAAGTAAAGCAGGCTATCTTAGAGCTGAACGAATTGATTGAAGCGCAGAATCATCAAACTAAAACAGCTTAGATTTCACTATTGAGCAAGCCAACAAGTCCGGTAACTTTCTCGTTCCAAGAACTCAGTTCTTGCTGCAATTGTTGGTTTTGCTCACTTAATTGTTGGTTTTGCTCACTCAAGGTTGACGTCTTTTGCTTCTCTTCCTCTAGCTCCATTTTTAGAAGCTCGATAGTTTCGAGTGTAGCCTGGATCTTGGTTTCCAGTTTGGACAGTAATTCAAGGCTCATCTGGAGAGTCCTATAGTTTCTGGATGGGACTGTGATTCTAGCAGTGCCAAGAGCATAAGGAATAGCAGTCTTTGCCGTTTGGCTAAAAAATGCCCGATAACGGAGTGCTAATTTAAGTTTTTTGCATTTGTTATTAACTCGTTAGTATTCTTGGTTTTATTTATTATCGGAATGGCCCATGACATCAAGCCTGCTCGCCATAATTCCCCTGTTATTAACCTTAGTGTTAGCCCTATGGTTGCGACGTACCTTAGTTGCCCTAGGTGTTGGTATCCTCTCGGGCGCCTTGATTATTGCCCACTTCAATATACTGCAAAGCTTAAGTTATCTTGTGGAGATAGGCGTTAAGCAGTTTTATAGCCAAGATGCATGGCAATGGTGGCATTTAAACGTGCTAATGGCCATGTTATTACTGGGTAGCATGACACAGCTACTTGCCCGAAGTGGTGCGGTAGGGCAGTTCGGTGATTGGTTATATCAGCGTATTCGTACGGGCCGACAAGCGCGTATTGGTGTCGTATTGCTGGGTTGGTTAGTGTTTATTGATGGTATTTTTAGCTGCCTTGCCGTGGGCCATGTGTGCCAACCGTTGAGCCAGCGTTATGGTATTCGTCAGACGCAACTGGCTTATTTAGTAGACTCTAATGCGTCGCCGCTTTGTTCACTCTTGCCTTTTTCTAGCTGGGGGCCCTATGTGATGGCGCTACTGGCGGGACTCAGCTTTTTACCCGTTTCAGCCCTTGAAGCCTTTATCGAGGTGGCCTTATCCAATTTTTATGCGATTACGACTTTAGGTTTGTCGTTGATTGTGGCCTGGTTTGGGGTCGGATTTCATCCTGTGGAGAGGGCTGCGTTGGGAGCTGAGCCCGTTGAGCCAAATTTTACTCCCTCGCAAGGCAATCCTTGGCTGCTGGCAATCCCTATGCTGACCTTACTGTGCGCCTCTGTCGGTTTAACTCTCTGGTCTGGCGCGCAGCAGGTGCCGTCATGGGATATTTCGGCCTGGTTAGCCAAAGCTGATATTGGCGCTGCGATGCGCGATGCGTGTTTGTTATCGACGTTAGTGACTCTAGTGTTGTTGCTGCTGTCGGGCCGAAGCATTGGGAAACTGCTGGGCGATTTAGCCCATGGGGTGCGGATGATTGCCTTTGCTATCGCGATTTTACTCTGCACTTGGATGATAGGTGCTGTAATCCAAGATCTGGGCGTGGCGAGTTTATTGGCCGATTGGGCAAAATGGTATTTATCCCCCAGTTTGCTGGTGGCGGGGATGTTCCTACTCTGCGCTATCATGGCCTTTGCCACTGGCTCAAGCTGGGGAACCTTTGCGATTATGATCCCCATCGGCGGAGAAATCGCCCATAACATGGATGCCAGCTTGCTGTTACCTGTATTAAGTGCGGTGATGGCAGGCTCGGTGTTTGGCGATCACTGCTCGCCAATTTCCGATACCAGCGTGCTGAGCGCGACCAGTTCAGGCTGTTTACCCCATGACCATGTGGTGACTCAACTGCCCTTTGCATTAATTGCTGCTGTTGCGGCATTAGTGGGATTTCAGTTAGTCAATTTATCTGTGGCAACAGTGTTTGTATGGTGTGGCGTGATATTTACGGCGCTAGGTTTGCTCATGCTAATGACGCGCTTTTATCCACCCTGGGTGGGCGCTCGTTCGCAGACAAACTGAGCCTTTTCGGGGTAAAATGGTCACAGAATTAACTATCTGATTTAAGAGATTATCCCTATGAGCATTACCCGTTTAGATGTTGGTACACGTATGAGCAGCATAGTGATCCACCAAGGCACAGTGTACTTATGTGGCCAAGTGGCGAAGGATAAGTATCAAAACATCACCGAACAAACGACGACTATGCTAGAGGAAGTTGATACCCTGTTAGCGCAGGCGGGCAGTTCCCGTGAGCACTTGTTGTCAGCCACTATCTATCTAAAGGATATGAATGACTACGATGCCATGAATGCCGTTTGGGACGCTTGGGTACCACAAGGTCATGCGCCTGCCCGTGCCTGTGTACAGGCGGCGATTGCCGAGCCCGAATATTTGGTTGAAGTCTCTGTGATTGCAGCTGTAGCCAAGGCGTAAACCGCGATCGACAGCTAAGTCAGTCGTAAAGCCAAGTTAATACTTGGCTTTATTCGTCATCAGGTAATTGCTGCCAGAGATTCTGGTGTCATATCCGTCGCAACAACGCGATTTTCAATTAAAACAAGATCTTCAGTTAGAAATAGCGAGCCAGATTTGCCGGAATATTTGGGCTGTGCGAGGCATAATGTGCCTGCAACCCTTGGGAGATGGCTTCAATATTCAGTGTTGGTAAATCTTGCGCTATGATGGCCGCAGCCCAAGATGCGTGGAGCTTGAGTTGAGTATAATGTTCAGTTTCAATAAACCGTGCCAACGAATAACGGCTGCCGCCTAATCCGTGCCCCCAACCTTCGCTAACGTCAAAGGGGGAATCGAGTCGCTTGCTATCAAACTCCACCAAGTAGGGAGATTGGCCATGGTGACCACCAGTCCAATCGCCTAATTCCAACAGCAGAATCATCCTTGCCATTTATTTTTGCTCCTTTGTTATTGGCTCGCAATCATAACACGGCCAAAACTAGCAGCGGGATCCGTCGGCGTGATGGCGATAATGCTATCTAGCCGCAGTGTTTGCTGGCCCGCTTGATGTTCAACGACCAGCCATTCAGTCTTATCGGCATGGGTCTGAGTCGTAATTGCCCGTGCTTGGCATTGGCTGCCGTCCTGTAACTCAATCTTGAGCCAATAGCTCCGAAGGCAAGCCAGCTCAAGGTAGTCATAATGGGCACAGGGGATCATTTTATAGTCAGACATCATCTTTTTTCTCAGTTGAATGATTTAGGTGCAATTCAAGGTCTCATCACTCAGTGATAGGAGGATTGAATATGAAATGCATCTTACTCGTTGGTCTTTTGTGGTTGCAGTGGTGGCAACCTGTATTTGCTCAGACATTGGCCCCATTTCAAGCGCAGAGTGCCGTGACCCGTCCTTATATTATCGAACTTTACACCTCACAGGGATGCAGTAGTTGTCCGCCCGCCGAAGCTTGGTTATCTGAGCAGTTTAACCAGACCGATTTATGGCAGAAATATTTTCCGCTAGCCTTTCATGTGACCTATTGGGATTACCTTGGTTGGCGGGATATTTTTGGTCAAAAAGCATTTAGTGAGCGCCAATATCAACATTTAAACCAAAAGCATACACGGCAAGTGTATACGCCACAGTTTGTGATTAATGCTAAGGAGTGGCGTGGCTGGTTTTCGGGTGAATTAACCGAGATTTTTGCCGTGCCTCAACCTGAGGTGGGTGTGCTTAAAGTGCGTATCGCCAACCAGCAGCTTGAGGCGAGTTTTGTGCCACAGCAACCTTGGGGGCAGCATAAAGATCTGAGTCAAGCACGTTTACAGTTAGCACTCGTCGGCTCAGGGTTAACTAGTGAAATTAAACGCGGTGAGAATCGCCATAAGCAGTTAACCCATGACTTTGTTGTATTTAGCATGCAATCAATCCCTGTGAGTGTCCGTGCGACGGAGTTTGTTGCATCAGATTCAGCACTGTATTTTGAGCAATATCTCAATAGCATTCCGGCTACGGCGCAGAAGGCGCCTCATTTAGCTTGGGTGGTGTGGTTAACGCTAAATGAAGAGCCCATACAAGTCGTCGGTGGTTGGCTTGAGGCGAAGCAGGGGGAAATCCAAAGTCAATAAGGGAAGTAGAATCAACCTATTCAAGATTACGGCAAGCTAATAAGACATTTTTGCTGGGTTATTTTATCGGCTAAGACTTTTAGATGAATCTCACCTATTGACTTTATTCCTGTCGCTACCTAGTCTGCTTGTTCAGTAATCAAGGTGGTATGCGATGGAAATAAAATACGATTTAAAACCTGCGTCCGAACGCCGTACTGAGCAATTCAAGCCCGAAGGAAATGTGGGCTTCGGTAGCCTCAGAACCGATCATATGTTTTTAATGGATTATCGCGATGGTGAGTGGCGCGATCCTCGTATTGTGCCCTATGGCCCGTTTGAAATGGCGCCGGGTGCGATGGCCCTGCATTATGGTCAGTCAATCTTCGAAGGCGCAAAAGCCTTTATGCATCAAGATGGCGAAATTTACACGTTCCGCATCAACAAAAACGCCGAGCGTATGAATCGCTCTGCGGATATTGTCTGCATTCCTAATATTGATGAGCAGATGCAAATCGATGCGATCAACGCCTTGATCGACGTAGACCGTCTTTGGTTCCCGATGCAAGAAGGTGCCTGTTTATACATTCGCCCCTTTATTTTTGCGACCGAAGACCGTCTGTCTGTAAGCCCAAGTTCGCGCTACACATTCTGCGTGGTGTTAAGCCCAAGTGGTGCTTACTACGCGGCGGGTGTGAATAAAGGCATTCGTCTACTGATCAGCAAGACTTACCATCGCGCCGTATCGGGTGGTACTGGCGCCTCTAAAGCAGCGGGTAACTATGCTGCCTCATTGCGTGCGGGTAAAGCTGCCGCACAGTTTGGTGCTTCGCAGGTGCTGTATTTAGATGCGAACAACCAACAGATTGAAGAAGCGGGCGCGATGAACCACTTCCACATTCTGAAAGACGGCACAGTGATCATCCCAACCTTCACCGATACCATTTTAAAATCGATTACCTCGCAATCTATTATGGAGCTGGGTGAATTGCTCGGCTGCGAAGTGCGCCAAGAGACGGTCATGCTGGATAAGTTTATCGCCGATATCGAATCCGGTGAGATTATCGAAGCGGGTGGTTTTGGGACGGCTGCCGTAGTGTCTGCTGTCGGTTCCTATATTTTTGAAGATGGCCGAGTGGTGACTGTGGGCAACGGTGAAGTAGGTGAGCATATTCAACGCATCTACAAGCTGTATACCGATATCCAGAAAGGCCATATTCAAGGCCCTGATGGCTGGGTGAGACGCGTTGAGCGTATCGCACCTTAATAGTTTCTAAATCAATACGATAAGGCTCCATGATGGAGCCTTATTCTTTTGCGTCTTGCCGCTTTTGTATCTGTTGTATTAAAAGTGTTTGGCAATCTTTGGTGCTCAGCGGTTTACTCAGCAGAAAGCCTTGGACTTGATCACAGCCTTGCAGCGCCAAGAAGTTAAGTTGTTCTTGAGTTTCAACCCCTTCTGCCACCACATTCAACTCTAGGCTGTGGGCGAGAGCAATAATCGCGCTGGTAATGGCCGCATCATCGGGGTCGTTGGTTATGTCGCGCACAAACTCGCGGTCAATTTTTAAGGTATCAATAGGGAAACGTTTGAGGTAACTCAAGCTTGAATAGCCAGTACCAAAATCGTCGACAGCGATGGTTAAGCCTAATGCTTTGAGTTTTGAGAGGATATTAACTGACTCCTGTGGGTTGCCCATGATCATCGATTCAGTTAGCTCCAACTCAAGAGCCTGGGCGGGAAGTCCTGATACCGCAAGGGCTACTTCAATGGTTGAGATAATATCGGCCTTTAACTGTCTAGCAGACAAGTTAACGGCCATGGTGATATCGCTAAAACTTAACTCATTCCATTCGGCCAGTTGTTGGCAAGCGTGGTTAATCACCCAATGGCCTATTTGATTGATCATGCCTGTTTCTTCCGCGAGGGGAATAAACTCGGCGGGAGAAATGGGGCCTAATTCTGAATGCTGCCAGCGCAGTAGTGCTTCAAGCCCTGTCAGAGATCCATTGCGTAGGCAAAACTTAGGTTGATACACCAAGCTTAACTCATTGTGGGCGATTGCTTGTTTTAATCCCGTTTCGAGCAGCATATGGCGAGTCGCCATCTCATTGAGTTTATTGGTATAAAACTGAAAGTTATTTCGCCCGAGAGCCTTAGCATGGTACATGGCGGTATCGGCAAATTTAATTAACGAATCCACATCTACAGCATCATTAGGATAGAGACTGATACCTATCGAAGTGGAGATAGTGAGGGATTTGTCCTCTAATAAGAAGGGCGCTTGAAAGGCTTTGAGCACTTTTTCCGAAATTAACGTCGCTGCTTTAGTTTTCGCCACACCTTCTAGAATAATGGTAAATTCATCACCACCCAAGCGGGCTACGGTATCTCCTTCGCGGACGGCATTTTGCAGCCTATGGGCCACTGCTTTGAGTAATAGATCGCCAATGTGGTGCCCCATAGAGTCGTTAATGTGCTTAAAACGGTCGAGGTCTAAAAACAGTAGGGCGACAATATTATTCGATCTATGTGCTTGAGATATCGCGTGATTAAGCCGGTCTTGGAATAAGGTTCGATTAGGCAGCCCTGTGAGCGTGTCAAAGCTAGCGAGGAAACGTAAATCCTCCTCGGCCTTTTTGCGCTCTGTAATATCAGTAAATACCGCCACAAAGTGGCTAGTTTCACCTTTTACGTCAATTACTTGATTAATCTCGAGCCACACCAAAATTGCTCTACGGGCCTTATTGCGGATCCAAATTTCTCCCGCCCAATGTTTATGGCGTAGTAGTTGCTGTTCAATGCTATTAAACAGATCCCGTTGTTTTCTACTGTAGGCTAAGTGAATTAAGTATTTATCACTAATCTGCCGCTCTGAATAACCAGTGATATTGCTAAAAGCAGGGTTTACCGAACGGATTCGATAGTCTAATCCTGCCACCACGACGGCTTCATTCATGCTATTTAGCACTTGTGAGGAGAGTACCAGCTCGTTTTCGATCAGCTTGCGCGAGGTAATATCCCGAGTTGTGCCCGTCATACGAATGGGATGGTCCTGCCCATTAGCTTCAACAACTTTACCCCGCTCAAGGATCCAAACCCATTTGTTGGGCGAATGCTCAATGCGGTATTCCACTTCAAAGAAGGGAGTGCGTCCTTGTAGGTGTTCGGCTAACTCGTGCCTAAATCTTTCCCTATCTTCAGGATGAGCATTGTCGTGCAGTAGATGGTGACGGTTCCATTGAGGGACAGGTATATCTGTATGCGTCCGGTAAACCTGTTGTTCTTGGATATTCCAGTCCCACATCCCGTCGCCCGAAGCCCAAAGCGCCAGTTTAAGCCGTTCTTCAGATGCACGAATGCTAGTTTCAAACTCTTGTTGTTGGCGACGTTTTTGTTTGCGCCATTTTACTATCCATATCAGTAGAGTTAGTGTCAGTAGAATATAAAGCGCATAGGCCAATTCGGTGCGATAAAAAGGTGCATTGACGGTTAAATCGACCAAAAGCGTATAGTCACCTTGACGGTTGTATTCAAGTGAGTGGCGCACATGGAGCACGTAGTTGCCTGGATCGATATTAGTGAAGGTGATTTCATTGCCTGTCGGTAAATCGTGCCAATGGTTATCAAATCCTTCGAGGAAATAACTAAAGCGGTTTTTTCCTGTATAGCTAAAATCCAGTGAGGTGATTTCAAAGCTCACTAATTGATCGGCGTAGTTCATTACGATTTTCGGCGGATGACTCAGATCTAAAATCGTCTGTTTTTGGCCGGCAATTTTATATGCTGTGAGTGCTACCTTCGCTTCACCCCTTTTGTCAGGTAGGATTTTAGGGTTAAAGCGATTGATGCCATTAATTCCGCCAAACCAGAGATCGCCATCACTGTCTTTAAGTTTTACACCACCGTTAAATTCCAGTGCCTGTAAGCCTTCCTGTTCGTTGAAATTAATAATTTTGTTATTGATAGGGTTTAATTTTCCAATACCGGCATTGCTACTGAACCAAATATGATGCTCATCATCCTCCAGCAGAGCGTAAATTGTATCGCTGGGTAGACCTTGTTCACGGGTATAATCACTAAAAATGGGCAATAAGGTTTGATACGATAGCCGACTAATGCCACCGTGGGTCGCAAACCAAACATCACCATTACTTGCGACTAAGATATCCCTAATGCGGTTATTGATAATGCTGTTTTTGTCATGGGGGTCATGGTAAAAAACGTCGCCATGCCCCGTTTGCATATCTAATTTTACTAGTCCATTGAGCGAACCAATCCACAGAATATTATTATTGGCCCTAAGGGTGAGTAACAGGTTTTGTGTAGGATGAAAATTTTCAATGCCTGTTAGCGAAACAGGCGTAAATTCATCATTTATAGTGGATTTCCGATATAGCGCATGGGATGTCGCTACCCAGAGCCTATTTTGATCATCTAACTCTAGACTGCGGATATAGTTCGCTTCTGCTGAGGTGTCTTTGCTATCTGCAACATTGAGTAGGCTAAATTCACCGTTTGGAGCCAGACGCCCTAGTCCATAGTTACTGGCAAACCAGAGGACGCCTTGCTTATCTTGAATAATCGAGCGCAGAGTGAGGTTTAAGTATTGAGTCCCTAACCCTAATGCCTTGGCAAAAAAAGTGCTGTAGTTTTCATATGTTTTACTATTTCGTGCTAACCGCTTAAGGCCCGCGCCTTCTGTTCCTATCCACAGAGCCTGATCTTGGCTGCGGTAAAGGCTACGGACATTATTGCTCTGTTGAGGTAATTCGGTCGTATATTCAAACAGATGCTGAAAATATTGACGGCGAGTGTTGATCTTATTCAATCCAGAATAACTCGCGCCGAGCCATAGATTGCCAAAAGGATCTTCTAGCAGGGATAAAATATTGTTTTCACTGATACTGTTGGTGCGTTTGGGATCAAATTTATGATAAGTTGCAACGAATTGATCCGCCTCTCTTTCTAATTGTATTAAACCAGCTTCAGGTCCGACGACCCAGAATTGTCCTTGGGATGTTTGAACAAAATCTTTGATATAGGGAACATTATTTTCTGCTTGCCAGATGATAGTCCCTTGTTGAGTGGTCAGATCATAGTGCCAGAGCTGATTACCAAGCGCTAAGCTAATTGCTCGACTTGAATTGGCTTTAATCTGATAAGCAATCACGTCCTGCGGCACATTCAGCCGCGTAATCGTATTTGCACTTACTGCAAAGGTACCATTATCCCTGGTTCCTGCGAGTAAATAGGTGTTATCAACATTGGCAAGACTGGTGATATAGGGTTCAATGCTGGTTCCTAGTGAAACTTGGCTTAAGCGTTTTGTTCTTGTGGAAAAAGAAAACAAGCCACTTTGAGTGCCAATCCACAGCGTATTGCCGACAATATTGAGTTTAGTGACCCTGGGATCGGTGAGACCCTGTTCTATGCCAATGCGTTCAAAGGTGCCTGTTTTTAAATTGAGCCGATTTATACCTTGGCTAAAAGTACCTATCCAAAGATAACCTTGGGCATCTTGGATAATATCCGAGATATAACTTTCTGAAATACTTTGAGGATCATTAGGGGAGTGGATAAAAAGATTGAAGTTGTAACCGTTATAGCTATGGAGCCCATCTTGAGTGCCAATCCACAGCATGCCAGCACTGTCCATAAATAGGCTGGTGATTGTGTTTTGGTTTAACCCTTCTTCGCTGCGGATATGCTCAAATTTAAGCAGTGTATTTGCCGCATTAAGCGGTAATGCCAAGCCTGCGGGAAGCACCGCAACAAAACTGAGAATGCAGAGCACGCTAACGATTAGTCTAAGGATTGGTTGACTCAAAGCTACCCCTATCATTCCCTACTTTTTCCCCAATTTTGGGAGGTATTATTAACGTTACTTTAGGAATGTCGCGTTAAGAATGAGACTGACGCGATCTCAGTTTTAAAATTAAAATAATGGTTAATTTATTCACAGATTTATATAGCGTAAGGTGTTTTTATCAATATCAGCTGTGACCAACGCAAGTTTAGCATTTTTTACCGAATGCCAACATATTGCAGCTCGCAGGGAAGATAAATAAAAAAAGACCTTGCCGGAAGGGGGAGAAGCAAGGCCTTTGGTTGAACTCTATTGATAGGGTGATATCAATCAACTTGAAGGTGCGAATCAGTTGTCTGGTTTTATACGGTGGGCACGCGTACAAAACCTTCCATCAGCACTCGGGCGCTGCGGCTCATAATGGCCTTAGTCACTGTCCATTCGCCATTTTGTTGCATGGCCTGTGCGCCGACGCGAAGGGTGCCAGAAGGATGGCCAAAGCGAACCGCTTCCTTCTCGCCACCACCAGCCGCGAGATTCACTAAAGTGCCGGGAATCGCCGCCGCGGTACCAATCGCTACGGCGGCTGTGCCCATCATCGCATGGTGCAATTTGCCCATGGAGAGGGCACGTACCAGAAGATCGATTTCCTGTGCCGCTACGGTTTTACCGCTGGATGACACATAGCTCTTCGGTTTAGCAACAAAGGCGATTTTTGGGGTATGTTGGCGTGCGGCCGCTTCATCAATATGTGTGATAAGCCCCATACGTACGGCGCCATAAGCACGAATGGTTTCAAACTTGGCAAGAGCGGCATTATCGCTGTTGATATCGTCCTGCAGCTCAGTGCCTGTATAACCCAAGTCTTCGGCATTGATAAAAATGGTCGGGATGCCCGCGTTAATCATGGTGGCATTAAAGTGGCCAATGCCGGGCACTTCGAGCACATCCACTAAATTACCCGTTGGGAACATGCTGCCACCATCGCCGTCTTCGTCAGCGGCGGGGTTCATAAATTCGATCTGCACTTCGGCGGCGGGGAAGGTCACGCCATCGAGCTCAAAATTGCCAGTCTCTTGCACCATGCCATCAGTAATCGGCACATGGGCAATAATGGTTTTTGCAATATTGGCCTGCCAAATACGCACGGTGCAGATACCGTTTTGCGGGATGCGCGCAGCATCAATCAGGCCATTGCTGATGGCAAAGGCGCCGACGGCGGCGGTTAAGTTGCCGCAGTTACCGCTCCAATCCACAAAGGGTTTGTCGATAGACACTTGGCCAAACAGATAGTCAACATCGTGGTCGGCTTGGCTGCTTTTAGACAGAATAACCGTCTTGCTGGTGCTGGAAGTTGCGCCGCCCATACCATCAATTTGTTTACCATAGGGGTCGGGGCTGCCAATGACGCGCAGCAGTAGTGCATCACGGGCTGGGCCGGGTACTTGGGCTGCTTCGGGTAAATCTTGCAGACGGAAAAATACCCCTTTGCTAGTGCCACCACGCATATAGGTTGCAGCCACTTTAATCTGGGGCGGGAAAAGTTTATTACTCATGCTATTAACTCCAAGGGGAATAGCGAAAAGGTTTGTGTCGATATAGGCGGCAAGCTTGTCGGCATTGCCGCCTTTTAGCGCGAATCTTACTTCAGATTTGACTCTAAAAAGTCCTGCGCAAACCGTTGCAGTACGCCGCCAGCAGAGTAGATAGACACTTCTTCAGCGGTATCTAAACGACAGGTCACAGGCACTTCGACACGCTCACCGTTTTTACGGGTGATGATAACGGTGAGATCTGCACGTGGCGCGATATCACCAACAACATCAAACACCTCGGTGCCATCGATGCCGTAGGTCGCGCGATTCTCGCCCGCTTTGAACTCCAGTGGCAACACGCCCATACCGACTAAGTTTGTGCGGTGAATACGCTCGAAACCTTCGGCGACAATCGCCTCTACACCCGCTAAGCGCACGCCCTTGGCCGCCCAGTCACGGGATGAACCCTGACCATAGTCGGCACCAGCGATAATAATCAGCGGTTGTTTGCGATCCATATAGGTTTCAATGGCTTCCCACATGCGGGTCACTTGGCCTTCTGGCTCGATACGCGCCAGTGAGCCTTGCTTCACCTTGCCATCGACAATTGCCATCTCGTTTTTGAGTTTAGGGTTGGCGAAGGTCGCGCGCTGGGCCGTTAAGTGGTCGCCCCTGTGTGTCGCGTAGGAGTTAAAGTCTTCCTCTGGCAGGCCCATCTTGTGCAGGTATTCGCCTGCCGCGCTGTCCATCATAATCGCGTTCGAGGGCGATAAATGGTCGGTGGTGATGTTGTCACCTAATACCGCCAGTGGACGCATGCCCTTGAGGGTGCGCTCGCCCGCTAATGCACCTTCCCAATAAGGTGGGCGGCGGATATAGGTCGATTGTGGACGCCAGTCGTACAGTGGGCTGACCTTATCGCCATAGTCGACGCTCAGGTCGAACATCGGCTCGTAGACTTTGCGGAACTGCTCTGGCTTCACGCTTGCCGCAATCACAGCATCGATTTCGGCATCCGTTGGCCAAATATCGATTAAGCGCACTGGCTTGCCGTCTTTATCTTGACCGAGTACATCCTTCTCGATATCGAAGCGAATCGTCCCAGCGATTGCATAGGCGACGACTAATGGCGGTGATGCGAGGAAAGCTTGCTTAGCGTAAGGGTGAATACGACCGTCGAAGTTACGGTTACCGGATAATACGGCGGTGGCGTACAGATCGCGGTCGATCACTTCCTGCTGAATCACCGGGTCGAGTGCGCCGCTCATACCGTTACAGGTGGTGCAGGCAAAACCGACGATACCAAAGCCTAATGACTCCAGCTCTGGCAGCAAGTTGGCTTCTTCTAAATAGAGTTGTACCGCCTTAGAGCCGGGGGCGAGTGAGGTTTTCACCCAAGGTTTACGGCTTAAGCCTTTGGCATTGGCGTTACGTGCCAGCAGGCCCGCCGCAATTACGTTGCGTGGGTTACTGGTGTTGGTGCAGCTAGTGATGGCCGCAATAATCACTGCACCATCTGGCATGAGGCCTGGCTCGTTTTCAACCACGCCGCTGATGCCGCGCGCGGCCAACTCTGAAGTCGGAACGCGAGCATGGGGATTAGAAGGGCCTGCAATGGTACGCACTACCGATGACAGGTCAAAATGCAGGGTACGTGGGTACTCGGCCTGCTTGAGATCATCGCTCCATAAACCTGCGGTCTTGGCATAGGTCTCAACCAGCTTAACTTGCTCATCGCTACGACCCGTGAGGGTTAGGTAGTCTAGCGTTTGTTGGTCGATATAGAACATGGCGGCGGTGGCGCCAAATTCTGGCGTCATGTTAGAGATAGTCGCGCGATCGCCAAGTGTTAAAGCCTCTGCGCCTTCGCCGAAGAACTCAAGGTAAGAGGAAACCACTTTTTCCTTACGCAGGAATTCGGTCAAGGCTAAAACGATATCGGTGGCGGTGATGCCCGGTTGAGGCTTGCCTGTGAGCTCTACGCCGATAATGTCGGGCAGACGCATATAAGAGGCGCGGCCTAACATCACGCTTTCGGCCTCAAGACCGCCCACGCCGATAGCGATAACACCCAGCGCATCCACGTGTGGTGTGTGACTGTCGGTGCCCACTAAGGTATCGGGGAATGCCACGCCATCGCGAGCATGCACCACGGGTGACATACGCTCCAGGTTGATTTGGTGCATGATGCCGTTACCCTGTGGGATCACATCGATGTTTTTAAAGGCTTTTTGCGTCCAGTTGATAAAGTGAAATCTGTCTTCGTTGCGTCTGTCTTCGATGGCGCGGTTTTTGGCGAAGGCATCTTTATCGAAACCACCGAATTCCACTGCCAGTGAGTGGTCAACAATCAGCTGAGTTGGAACCACAGGGTTAACCTGGGCAGGATCGCCACCCTTAGCGGCAATCGCATCACGCAGACCAGCAAGGTCAACGAGAGCTGTTTGCCCTAAAATATCGTGGCACACCACGCGGGCTGGGAACCATGGGAAATCCAGCTCCTGTTTTGATTCAATAATTTGTTTTAGCGAGTCGGTAAGCGCCTGCGGCTCGCAGCGACGCACTAAGTTTTCCGCTAACACGCGTGAGGTGTAAGGCAATTTCGCATAGGCGCCGGGGGCAATGGCTTCAATGGCTTCGCGGGTATCGAAATAGTCGAGTGCTGTGCCGGGTAAAGGCTTGCGATATTGGGTGTTCATAACAGTGCTCATAACATCATCCATTTCGGAAAATGAAGTCGGCGCGAGACGCACCTTGAGTGAAGTCTCGCGCTAAGTGTGGTCAGTTTTGCTTAACGGTTGGCAATGGGTACCACTTTGCGTGGTGATACACCCACATAGTCGGCACTTGGACGAATAATGCGGTTGTTTGAACGCTGCTCCATCACATGTGCTGCCCAACCCGTTACCCGTGAACAAACGAAGATCGGGGTAAACAGCTTGGTTGGAATGCCCATGAAGTGGTAAGCACTGGCATGGAAGAAGTCGGCGTTACAGAAGAGTTTTTTCTGTTCCCACATCAGGGCTTCACAGGCGACCGATACGCGGTAGAGGCGATCATCGCCATAATCTGTGGCCAGTTTTTCTGACCATTCTTTGATGATGGCGTTACGAGGATCTGAATCTCGGTAGATGGCGTGACCAAAGCCCATAATCTTTTCTTTGCGCTCGAGTTTACCCATGAGCACATCGCGGGCATCGGCTTC
>NZ_AKZL01000050.1:0-32579 GCF_000282755.1 Shewanella sp. POL2 | reverse complement strand
ACACAAAAAAGCCCTTCTGACACAGCGATTTATCACATGATAGAAGGGCGTTGCATTAGCATCAATTAGCTGTCTTCTGGCCGAAGTCATAGCAAACTCCACACAGACAAAATCAGGATAATTTAAAGCCTAGGTGAAGGTGCTGAAAAACACAAAAAGATATGGCTGTCCTCTCTTTTCTTGGCCAGTGCCACCACCTGGCGGCGCTGCCCCAAACTGCCCGCCCTGCTGGCAAGCACTGATCACTTCTACCGGCAAACGCTGCCCAGGCTGCTGGTCGAACTGCCCGGTTTCAGGCAAGAAAAAGCCCCAGGGATATGGGGCTGATTGACAAAAGCACCATGACTTTTATCGGAGTTACGCGGCACGGACGGTTTACTTGCACTCCGCTGATTTAAACCACAGCTGTTTATCTTTATGGCTGTTATTGATACGGGTTATCAGCATTACCCAAGGATCCTCGTCATTATATTTTACGTTAGTGAACCAGACTGCCCCATCTCCTATCATGACTCCTTTATATGTTGCACTTAACTCGTCGAATGTAGAGCAAATAACAGTGTGCTTAACCCTTTCCGTAATTATCGCATCGTAATGTGTCACAAAGTCATTACTATCATTTATTTGCAGAATTTCTTTTCCATCCAACCCTCTAACTTTTATTGGGTAAGCAATCAATTTCGCAAGCTTTTCACTATCACCAGAACCAATATATCCCTTGACTTTATTGAAAAAATCATGGATCGCGGCATCACTGGAAATTCCCGATGCTGCAAATCTAGCTGATAACTGATGTTCAATGTTATTTGGCGTTTCCTCGGCCCCACAACTCGCTATCATAAGCATGGAAACGAGGACTAATATTGCTTTCATATAAAATGTTCCTTACTACAAATCTTTCACTACAACTTGATAACGCTTGGCGTCTTGCCAATGTCGGTAGTCATTGTTTCTGAAGGTGTTATAGCGTCTATTGCTTCGGTTTTGCAAGCCTTCTACAATTTTCCCGTTAGAACGCCTAAAATTAAATTCATTGGCTGCTTTTTCAGAATTACCAGCATTTATCTGCTTGATAAGCTGAGTGCTAACCAACTGATAAATCTGAAGATAAATCTGGTCACCCATTTTAAATCAACAACATAATGCACTTTCCGTTTACCTACAACTTGTAAAAGTTAATGTTGTTTAAAAAAAACCATCACAGTCGCAGGGACAACATCTGAGGCAATAAATTACGCTAATCCCTTAAAAAATGGAGCATTTCAGACGAGATAAGCCATCCCTTAGTGTTTGGGATGTGTTCTGGATGGGGCATTTGAAGTGATATAAACCGTTGTCAGTTACTGTTAAAGTGCTGACAGCTTGCGGCAAAGTGCCGTCATCGCTTTACTAAGTGATAAATCTGGCCACCCATTTTAAATCAACAACATAATGCACTTTACGTTTACCTACAACTTGTAAAAGTTAACATTGTTTAAAAAAGAGCCATCAAAAGTCGCAGGGACAACATCTGAGGCAATAGATTGAGCTAATTCATTAAAAAATGGTGTATTTCAGACGAGGTCAATCATCCCATAGTGCTTGGGGGATGTTCTGCAAAGGTTACTTTCGAAGTGATATAAGCAGTTGTCAGTTACTGTTAAAGTGCTGGCAACTTGACGCAAAGTGCCTTCGTCGCTTTTCAAGATGTTCGCAGTAATCGCTCAGTTCTTGCAAGGTTCCCACGGGGCCATGAAATAGCTTGCCAAACTCGGTGGTCAGCTTGAGCCAATTGTCATGGGGGATATTTAATCTGCTCAGTAACTTACCACTATTTTCACTGATGGCTCCCCGTTTATCATTGCGAATAATTTGGCCGGTATCTTCCACCAATTGAAGGTAATCCGTTAAGGAAAACGCAATGCCCTTGGGTTGGTTGTCGCTCTCGTGACCAATAAACGGTAATAGATTGCTCGGCTGCTCACCTTTTAATGCTGCCCGAATACGTAGCTGAATGCTGGTATGGTCGGAGTGTTCTGGTGTATCAGCGAGTTGTGCTCTAATGGGATTTAAATCGACGTAAGCCATACAGGCTAATACCGCGGCTTCATCGAGTAAGGCTTGGGATTTAAACCGCCCTTCCCAGAAACGACCTGTGCAGTTATCCTCTTGATTTGCTTGTCTTGCAATCGGTTCGTTGAGGCAGCGCATAAACCATGAAATATCACATAATCGACTACGATAAAGGGCGATTGAATGCTTTAATCTGTTGACCTCATAAGCTTCAACCAACTCACCTTTAACGAATTTTTGCGTTAATTCATCGCCTTTAAACAACGTATGCCACTGCTCAAGCACTTCGCGGTCTGTCCAACGATTTGCCGTCTCGATATCGACTCGCAGCACCACATGCAGATGATTCGACATCACCGCAAACGCGGCCACATCAATAGCAAAAACCGCTGCAAGTTCAAACAATAATGACTCTACCCAAGCGCGGCGATGGTCATAGTTTTTCCCCGAATAGGTATCATCGCCACATAAAAATGCCCGCCGCACCACGCGGCTACAGCAATGATAATAGGGTGTGTCTTCAAGACTTATCTGGCTTCTGCGAGAGCGCGGCATACAAACCTCCTTTTTCAATGCTTAACCAAAGCATAGTCGGAGGTTAACTAACGCGCTATTAACGTTGGGTGTCCTACTTCACTACTTCAAAATTGGGTGTCCAACTTTAAAATATTAAATTGCGCCTTCAAACCCGAGCTGACGCCAGGCTTCGTAGCTGATAATCGCCACGGCATTGGAGAGGTTGAGGCTGCGACTGGTGGCCGCCATCGGAATGCGTAATCGCTGCTCGGTTGGGATCGACTCGATAATTGGCATAGGTAGACCACGGGTTTCAGGGCCAAATAACAGTACGTCATCCTTAGCAAAACTGAGTTCAGTGTGAGGGCGACTTCCCTTAGTGGTACAGGCCATAATGCGTTTGCCTGCCATGGCTTCGAGGAAGGCATCGAAGTTTTTATGGCGAGTCACATTGGTTAAATCGGCATAGTCTAGGCCCGCGCGACGCAGTTTTTTCTCTTCAAAATCAAACCCTAGTGGCTCAATAAGATGGAGCTGGCTGCCGTTGTTTGCGCAAAGGCGAATGATATTACCCGTGTTGGGTGCGATTTCTGGCTCATAGAGTGCGATATGGAACATGCTTGCCCGCCTGTAAAAAATGACGCCCGATTATACGGCAAACAAGGCTTAAGCGCAGCTCTGCGTGCGCATATCTAAAGCGGCATAAACGCTAGTTCCTTTTTCTTTTCTCCCTATTAACTTTATCTCAGCGCTTGCCTGTTTTATTCTCTCAAAGTAATATATCTCAATATCAAGATACTTTTTAAGAAGTCATTATGCCCTTTGTGATTGCGTTACTCGCCCCAGTGTTTTGGGGGACTACCTATGCACTGGTGAGTCTTTACTTACAGGATATGTCGCCCTACTGGGTGGCGGTTTGGCGCGCGCTGCCTGCGGGCATATTGCTGTTGATGCTGCGCCCACGTTTGCCGACGCTGGCATGGTCTAAATTAAGCTTGCTGGCGTTTTGTAATATTGGCGCCTTCTTTGCGCTGCTGTTTATTGGCGCCTATCGGCTACCCGGCGCCGTCGCGGGTACGCTGGGGGCGACTTTGCCATTAATCTTTTTGATCCTCGCTTGGCTGATCGATAAAAAACGTCCGGGGATGAAGTGGTTACTGCTCGGTTTGATGGGCCTTGCAGGAGTGATTTTATTGCTTAATCCCTCGGCGGATCTCGACCCGATTGGTGTCCTGTGTATGTTGAGTGCGACGACTCTGATTGCCTTTTCTTCCCGTTGGATGCAGCGCTGGGATGTGGGCGATTTTTTAGTGCTGACCGCTTGGCAATTACTCTTGGGGGGATTGATGTTGATCCCGTTGGCTTGGTTTATGGCGGGGCCGCCACAGATACCGAATATGGATGTGGTTCCCTCGTTAATCTGGTTGGCTACCGCCAATACCGCGGTGGCTTATTGGGCTTGGTTGTGGTCAATGCGAAATTTAGGGCCAGAAATCATGGGGATGGTGGCTTTAGTCAATCCCGTGGTTGCCGTATCATTAGGCGTATTGATTGTGGGTGAAACCTTAGATATGCGGCAGTGGGCGGGGATTTTAGTGATTTTACTGTCGCTGCTGCTGATGAAGTTGCCGCAAAAATTGAGGTGGAGTCCCTTAAAAGCGAGGGGTTAGATGCTAAAACACTTAGACTTAAACTTACTGCCCGTACTAGAAATCCTCCTCGAGGAGCAGAGTGTCACGGCCGCAGCGGCGCGGCTGCATTTGA
This sequence comes from Shewanella sp. POL2, assembly GCF_000282755.1. Lineage (NCBI taxonomy): Bacteria > Pseudomonadati > Pseudomonadota > Gammaproteobacteria > Alteromonadales > Shewanellaceae > Shewanella > Shewanella sp. POL2. Next base: position 28,247 of record NZ_AKZL01000050.1, on the reverse strand, counting down.
GTCAGTCGGCGGTGAGCAAGCAATTGACTCGCCTGCGCGAAGTGTTTGATGATCCCTTATTCGAGCGTACCGCTTACGGGCTAAAGCCGACGCCCAAGGCGCTGTCGCTGGCGCCCGACTTACGCCAATGCTTACAGCAATTAGCGCAATTTACTCGGCCCGATAGTTTTGAGCCCGCCTTAAGCCAAAGACAATTTCGAATGCATCTGGTCGAAACCACCTATTCGCTGACCTTTCCACATTTTATGCCTTCGCTATTGGCGCAGGCGCCCGGTGTGAGCATCAATTGCCAAACCTGGCGGCTCGATACCATGGACAGATTGCTGCGTTGCGATATCGACTTGGCTATTGGCTGCCGCGAATGGGATGAACGTTCGCCCATGCATGTAAACCATATTCCGGACGATATCCATTATGTTGAATTGGTTCAGGATTACATAGTGTGTTTGATGCGCAGTGACCATCCTGCACTTTCGCAGGAATGGAATCTCGATACCTTTTTAAGCTATCGCCAATTACAGGTCGCCTTTGGTGGCTTGGAATATTGGTTGTTAGACGATGTGCTGCAAATCCAAGGGCGTAAACGGGATATTGCGGTGAATATGACCGACTTCCAGAGTGCGCTGGCCCTGTGTGAGCAAAGCGATTTGATTCTCTGCGCTCCTTCCCGTTATGCCTTAGCGGTGATGAAGTCGTTTGATCTTAAATATTTACCCTCGCCGATTAAACTGATCCCCGGTGCGTATTTGCTGATGTGGCATAAGCATTTCGAACACGATCTCAGCCATAAATGGTTGCGGGAGCTGATTATTAACAAAGTCAGTGCCTCGCTCACTAACTGATATCTGCCCCAGTGTTTAGCCAAGCTTGCAGTTTGGGCAAAATCGCCTGACCATCCGCCAGTCCTTGGTGATATACGGCGGTCACTTTATCGATATTGCGGTCAAGTCGTGAGAGATTAAGTGGTGCAGCAGGGCGGATCACAAAGGACTGGCCGCTGGCAACACTTTGGGCGAGTTCATCGAGGGAGTGGTTATAACGTTGGTGGCGTACTTTGAGCGCAGCGGCCACTGCTGGATATGCTTGATAACGCTTGCGAGCTAACCAATTGAACTTCATCGGCGATTTTCGATAGTTTGCGTCCTGAGTCAGGAGCACCACCTGCCGCTTATAGCCCTCTTGCTGCGCCTTCGCTACCGGAATGGGCGCGGCGATACCGCCATCGAGGTAGGTTTGGTGGTTTATCCGATAGGGATTGGCCATAAAAGGCAGGCTAGAGGAGGCGATCAGCACGTCTAGCAATTTGTCGTGCTCCTGAAAATCGGCCATGCCAAAGTAATCGGTTTGTCCTGTCTGGCAATTAAATGCCCCGACCTTAAACTCGGTTCCACTGGTTAAAAAGGTTTTAAAATCAAAAGGCAGTAGCTCATAGGCCATGCGCTTATAGGTAAAATCGGTATTGACGTAATTACCCGTGGCCAACCAGTGGCGTAGCCCCATGTAGCGCTTATCCCGCAGATATTGCTGCTGAATTTTTAAATTGCGGCCAAATTGGCGTGAAACATAAGAAGCGGGATAAATCGCCCCCGCCGAGACACCAATCACATAGGGGAAGTGCAATTGTTGCTGCAAAAAGGCATCTAACACACCGGCGGTATAAATTGCCCTCAGGCCGCCGCCTTCTAACACTAAGGCCACATCTTGCATTACGTTACTACTGCTTAATCAAATCGATAAAACAGCATACTCTAACTCACCTGATAAATGAAACGCATACCTACGAGTGCTTAGGCGGGGATGGCTAATCTTGGCGTGCGCACGCAGGCGCTGGACTGAGTCAGTGACGCTGGGCTTGGGCTAAAATCCATCTGGCTAAAATATTGACTGAGCGCGGTGATGGCTTCTTTCACTTTGGCAGGCTGTTTATCCCGCGCCGAGGTCACGCTGTAAACGCTGTAGGTGCGTAGCGACCATTCGGATAAAAGTGTTACCAGTTGGCCTGATGCAAGGTATTGATGCACCTCGGGCTCTGGCAATACGGCATAGCCCAATCCATCGAGAGTGAGTTGGATAAGCGTCTGCATATTGTTGACGTTGATGCGCTGGGCCGTGAGTTCGACTCGCTCTTGAGTCTGTAAATGGGTTAAGAACTCGGGCTTAGCATAGCTGTGGCTAATACGGTTGAACCCTTGTAATTCGTCAGGGTGTTGCAGGCTCTGATGCTGGGGAATATAGCTGGGGGCGACACACAGTAACATACGCCAATCTGCCAAGGGGCGAGCAATAAGGTTCGAATCCGACAGAGGGCCGATGCAAATTGCCAGATCGATTCCTTCATTAACTATATCGATTGGGCCGTCCTGCAATTGCAGATTGAGACTGATCTGCGGGTGAGCCGCCAATAAATGCGCTAATGGCTGGCTGAGTAAACCACCGCCAAAGCCGACTGGCGCGGCGATTTTAAGCTCCCCCGAAGGCGTGCCCTTTAATGCATGCAGCTGATGTTCGGCGCTTTCTACTATTTTTATGATTTTAATGCAGTTTTCATAAAATAACGTGCCCGCCTCTGTGAGTGTCAGGTGGCGGGTATTACGGTGAAACAGACTAATTCCCATATCCATTTCAAGCTTTGCGACTTGTTGGCTCACCGCCGATGAACTCAGATTAAGCTGTGTTGCCGCAGCGCTCATCGAGCCTTTTTCCGCGATGGCGGCAAACACGATCATGCCCTTGACCATATTTCTATTCATTCTTAAGCAACTCTTACAAGTGATTACTCAAAGTCTAACTTGAGCCGATTGTAACATAGGGATACATTGCCGTATTGAAAATTATTATCATTTAGAAGGCCGTTAAGGGAGATTCGTTGGTTATGTTGTTACGTCGTAAAAAGATCCTCGCACAGCTAGTATCAACCGCATTATTGCTACCAGCCACTCAGGCTTTGGCGGATACCGCACCCGATCAAGACAAGATGATGGAAAGAATTGTCGTCACCGCATCGGGCTTTGAGCAGCAAGTACGTGACGCGCCCGCTTCTATCAGCGTGATCACCCGAGAGGATCTTGATACACGTTTTTACCGTGACTTAACCGACGCCATGTTAGAAGTCCCCGGCGTGGTGGTGACTGGCGGTGCCGACCGTCGGGACATTAGTCTACGGGGGATGGGCAGCCAGTACACGCTGATCCTCGTCGATGGTAAACGCCAGTCTTCCCGCGAGACCCGCACCAACAGTGATGGTCCTGGTGTTGAAGGCGCTTGGACGCCGCCGCTCGCCGCAATCGATAGGATTGAGATTGTCCGTGGCCCTATGTCATCGCTTTATGGCTCTGACGCCATTGGTGGGGTGATCAACATTATCACCCGTAAAGTACCCAATGAGTGGCAGGGGGAATTGCGCCTCGACACCACGTTGCAGGAGAAGTCAGCCTCGGGCAATGTGTATCAGGGCAACTTTTTTGTGAACGGTGGCTTGATTAAAGATCTGCTCGGCGTGCAGTTATACGGCCAATATACCCAGCGTGAAGAAGATAATATCCACGGTGGTTACCGAGGCCGTGATGCGGATAATCTCACCGCCAGATTTGCCCTCACGCCGAATCAAGACCATGACATCATGTTGGAAGTCGGTATCGCCAACCAAGAGTTGGATAGCACCTTAGGGAAAACCGTTGCGCCATTAGCGCCGGGGGCCAGTTGTGGCCGCAGTGGTTGCCCTGCATCGTCGACAACCGAGTATGAAAACAGCACGATTTCGCTATCTCATACCGGACGTTGGGACTTTGGCACATCGGATACTTATATCAAGCACGAAGTGTACGATAACAAGTCCCGCAAGATGAAAATCAAGAATACCGATGCTCAAACCAGTGTGATCGCCACCTTAGGTGAAAGCCATACGGCAACCTTTGGTGCTGCTTTCAATTATCAAGATCTCACCGATGAAACTGGCAATCAGGTCAGTGACTTAACCGATATTAGTCGCCGACAATGGTCTGTGTTCTCAGAGGATGAATGGCGTATCGTCGATAATTTTGCCTTAACCTTAGGCCTGCGTTTAGACGATGATGAAAACTTTGGCGACCACCTCAGCCCACGGATTTACGGCGTCTGGGGGCTGACTGAGCACACTACCTTAAAAGGCGGTGTGTCGACGGGCTTTAGGGCGCCGAGCCTGAGGCAAACTGTGCCCGATTGGGGGCAGGTGAGCCGAGGCGGCAATATGTACGGTAACCCGGATTTACAACCCGAAACCTCAGTGAACTATGAGTTAGGCATTTACACCGATCTCACCGATTCCATTACCACCAGTGCTGGCGTGTTCTATAACGAGTTTGAGGACAAGATCACCCGTGTCGCTTGCCCTGCGACTCAATGTACCGATGGGCCAAACCAGTTTGGCGCTAATCCCACCACTTATGTGAATATCGATGAGGCGGTCACCCAAGGGGTTGAGCTGAGTATCGACTATAAAATCTTGAGTAACTTAGCCCTAACGGGTAACTACACTTACACGGATTCAGAGCAAAAAACGGGCGCATATAAAGGTAGTCCATTGAATCAATTGCCTAAACATCTGGTGCAATTGTCGGTTAACTATGAGCCGATAGATAAGTTAAGCACTTGGCTGCGAGTTAACTACCGTGGCGAAGAGAGCCAACCAACCACTGGGCCTTCTTCAAGCAGTTTGATTGCGCCTTCCTATACGCTGTTAGATTTAGGGGCCAACTATCGCGTTAACGACAGCATTAAGTTCAGCGCGGGTATTTATAACGCTTTCGATAAGGAAATCACCCAAGAAGAATATGGCTACATCGAAGATGGCCGTCGTTACTGGTTAGGTATGACATATAGTTTTTAAATTTAAAAACAGTGATTTATAAAGAAGCCAGCACCTAGCTGGCTTCTTTTTTGATTATTCAATATTCGGTTTACGAATAAACAGGATGCTGAGATCTTGTTTTGGCGTGAACTGTTTTTGTTGGAATTCAAAGGTGAGTGGATCGGTTTTTTTAAGCTCGCCATCAAAACACAGGCTAATGAGATCTGTGGGCTGGGATTTTTTCAGCGTCAGTTTGAAGTCCTTAATCGCCCCTTGCCAGTTATTGGCCGTGACCAAAATATAGCTAAGGTGATTCCATTCCACGCCATATTCAACATCTTCGCCGTCTTGTTTAACGATAAGGTTTCGCTTTCGAATGCCTTGCTTAGCGCTTTCATCTAAACAGGCAAGTTCAGTGTAAGTATCGATAATACTATTGGCAGTATCGGGGATGCCTGTTGAGAGGCTCGGCGTGTAACTGTGGCTGATGGAGACAGATTGGCCCGCAGGGAAGGTTTGCTGCCACACAAAGTAATCACTTAGGGTAAAGGCGATTTGTTGGTCCTCATCCAACCATTGACTGGGGAGCGCAGGTTTGCCCTTGGGGACTTTGCTATATTCGGCAAAATAGGCGACTTCCTCTACACCCCAGCCGAGTTTTTTAAGCTCGGCAGAAATATCGGTTTTATCGGCAAGTTGGGCGACGAGCCTGTGCTCGGTTGGCTGGGTTTTGCCATTCACTTTTAGGGTGAAGTTATCGATGCTGCTGTGATCGGCGGAGCCAAAAAACATCGGCGGCATAGGGAAGGCGATGGGGACGATAAGATCCTGCGAACTGGTGTTGGTAAACACATAATCGACCCTGATTTCGGCCTCGCTGATAAAGAGTGACTCTTTGTCCATACTGATATGCGGCTGATATTTAAGGGTGATTGAACCATTGGCATCACCAAAACTGCTGTCGTTGGCAAAAACCGATGTGCTAAATAACAACGCGGTTAGAGTGCAAGCTAAGATGCGTAAATAAGATGGCATAAATATCTCAACGAATTGGAAATCAAAAGATTATTGATGGCGGGCAAGTTCGATGGCTGCGGCAATAGCATTGCGTGCTTGCGGGCTGTTTTTCCAGCAAGTGGTGCGTAACATGCTAGCGACGAGGTTGGCGATATCCTCGACCTCATGTTCGGCCAACTGCGCAAGTGAGCTAATACCGATTTCTTCAAAGCGTTTAATGACAGTCGGGCCAACGCCCTTAACGGCGAGTAGTGCTTGTTTTTCTTGATCAGTAAAACCCATAACGAATACTCCTTTATTACTGGGTTGGTCACGAATGCGAATAAACCGAGGCAAGAGTAGCGCGAAATCACCTTAACAAAAAGGCCCATAAAGGGCCTTTAGTGGTTTTACTCTTGCTTACATATCGCAGGGTTTGAGCGGTTTACGCAATTGCGCGCGCACGTTATCCATGCCAGCGTAGAACTCTTTCATCATTAACAGGCCCATCATCTTTCCGTTATCTGTGATGATCAGATTATCGGGATCGGTGGGGTCGTTCTTGATGGCGCCAATCAGCTTCATCGAGGTCATTTCCTTAAACAGGGCTGTGTCTAAGTTAACGCCAAAGGTTTCGCGGAAATATTTACGCGATAGGCGACCGGAGAACATCCCCAGCAGAAAGCGATATTGCATCACATCTTTTTTGCTGTAGTTCTTCTGTTGCTCGACGCCCATCTTGCCAGCGGCGATCCGCTCTTGGTATTTACGTAGCGAGAAGGTGTTAACGTATAAAGTGTCATTCAAAAAGCTAAATGAGCCTGAACCAACCCCTAAATACTCATCGTAGTCGATTACATATTCGTCGAAGCCTTCGTCATTCGCCTTACCAAAGGCCCATGCAGACAACTGATTATATTGACCATTTAAGCTGTTTAAGATCTGGCGATATTGGTTGGCCATATCCGCCTGTGGTGCGGCCAGTTTACCTTTAACACTCTTACGCGTTTGGTGCGTAATCATCAGTGGATAGGTGGTGATCTGTCTTGGGTCGAGGCGTGAGGCCATGTCTAAGTCGTGCTGGATCACTTCATCGGTTTGGCCGCGGAAGCCAAAAATCAGGTCGACGTTGATAATGGGGAACAGCTCTTTAGCCGCCATGATCTTGTCGAAGGTTTGCTGACCTGTGCCGAATTTTTCGAGGCGGTCGGTCATTTTTAAAATGTCATCGTTAAAGCTTTGTACGCCGATGGACATGCGATCCACTAAGCCCTTGAGTTGCTTAAAGCCAGGGCTGTCTAAATGCTGCGGATCGGACTCGCAGGAGACTTCTTTAATACTAGGGAATAAGGTTTTGGCGTGTTCTATGGTACGAGCCAGTTCGTCTTCTAATACCGTGGTGGTACCGCCGCCAATGTACATAGATTCAAAGTCATAGCCTAAGGCTTTGACCATCTCCATCTCTTTACGTAGGGAGATAAAGTAAGCGCGCGCCTTGTCTTCCTTAAACATAAAACGATGGAAGGTGCAGTAAGAACACAAGGTATGGCAGAAGGGCACATGGGCATAAAGCATGTACTTTTTACCTTCGACCGGAGCGGGCATGATGTCGGCGGAGAGTGTATCAAGGCGAAGATTCTTATCGACATAATACTGCATGACTCGTTCCATCGAGCTGAGCATCCAGTTAGGGACGGTAATATTCGCTTGATAAGGCGTTGCGATCGCGCCGCTGAGCGTTTGAATAACTGAAGACATAACGATTCCTATCTGAGAGTGCTAACCGTAAACACCAAAATTGCTTTAGGTAATTCACGACCACCTAGCGCAATTAGACTACCTCGTATGGAGTAAATAAAACGTGAACTGGTTATAAGTTACGGTTTCCTAACAAGGAAATCACGGGCTTTTTGTTAAGCAGATCATGTTTTAGTAAACATAGATGCATATTTACTGAGGTTTTTGGCTCTTTGTTATTGAATTTGAGCGATTAACTTAAGAGCTCAATCGAAAGGCTGAAATGATTAAAAGTTGAGGTTCTTACTTGTGGACGCTTTGGCTTGTGCTGAGGGAGTCAGGCTGTCATTATCCCAGCGGACATTGCTTAATTTCCTCAAATCGCCTGAAATCTTGGAGGATTCCCATTGGTTAATATCAACCGCTTTTTTCCGCTATTTGCCTTACTCGGGGCGGGTACGGCGTATTTGATGCCAGCTTGGTTTAGCGGATTGAAAACCAGCATAGTGCCGTTGCTGGTGGTGATTATGTTATCCATGGGATTGACCTTAGATTTGCAGGATTTTGCCAATGCATTTAAGCAGAAACGCGCCGTTATCACAGGTTTAATCTTGCAATTTACCCTAATGCCCTTAAGTGCCTTAGCTATTAGTTTGCTGTTAGGGCTCAATCGGGAATTGACCATAGGCATGGTGCTGGTGGGGAGCGTGGCGGGCGGCACGGCATCGAACGTGATCTGCTATTTGGCCAAGGGCGATGTCGCCTTATCTATCACTATGACGGCGCTATCCACCTTAGTGGGTGTGGTGCTCACCCCGTTGATTATCCAGCTATTAATCGGCGAGATGGTCGCCATTCCTTTAATGGATATGCTAGTCAGCCTCGTTAAAATCGTGCTTATCCCTGTGACTGTGGGTGTGGTATTGAATCATTTCTTTAAACCGCAGGTGGCTAAACTTGCCCCCGCATTACCCATCATTTCCATCGTGGCGATAGTGCTGGCCATCAGCATTATTGTGGCCTTAAATGCGGGCCAATTTACGCAGGTAGGGCCTGTGATTTTACTCGCGGTGTTTCTACATAATGGTTTGGGACTTTCATTGGGGTATATCTGCTGTCGCTTGCTCGGCTTTAACCACACCGTGTGTAAAACCATTTCGATTGAGGTGGGGCTGCAAAACTCTGGTCTCGCAACTGCTCTGTGTATCAAGTTTTTTAGCCCACTCTCCGCCGTCCCCAGCGCGATTTTCTCAATTTGGCATAATCTCTCAGGCGCCATGCTGGCAGGATATTGGGCGAGCCGAGTACAGAAACAGGCAGATGTATTGAAATAATTCCTGTAATGGTAGCGCTCGATTTATGGATTGATAAGGCGAGAGTTACTGAGGGAAGATTTTTGCTCTGATTAGGGAAAACTTTGGTATCTATTGCGTTTAACCTCGGGACGAACAAGCAGAATATCAACTGCATTCAAAAAGATTTGTACCCGCGGAATAACCGTCCGACGCCAGTGTTGGTCATGAATTTACGACTGACTATTAGCTTCACGACTATCACTTCATTCAGTAAGCATGTGATCGAAACCCTTATCGCCAATACAGGACAAAAATATGGCCACTAGGCGCTTAATTGGACGTTATATAAATCCACCACGACACAGGTAGTAGGCTGATTGATATAAAGAAAGTTGCAATTCGAAATTGATGACTATTAGAGGGAGGAATTCCGACCATTAGTACTAACCAGCCTAATATGGATGCAATTCCTAAAAATAAATTGCTTATCGATAGTGATAGGTTGCCAATAATGATCCCCATGAACACTCCTATCGCTAGGTACATCAATTTTGCTTTTGAAATATCACCCATGGTTTCCGTGTTTCCGCTAATCCTCCTATTAGCAACTTAGAATATAGGCAGAAACAGAAGAACGCTATAGGGTGACTGCTTAAGTCTTTGTGGCCGAATATCTGTAGATATAAAGTTATTGTAACTGACTTATCTTATTAACACTTAAAGTGTTTTTCCTTTCAATACCTAATGTATTTGCGTTATATCACAAAGTGATTTGTTGAATGTAAATGATATCGATTATCAATTGTGTTTAAGGTTGTTTTAAGATAAATTGTCGGCATTTTTAGTTAACACCTTTTTATCAATGAGTGCCGTCGAGGTTTTTATGAAATGCAGGGCGTTTAAGAAAAGTGCAATTGCCGCAATAGTTTCGAGTTTACTGGTCTCTTCCGTTTATGCTGGTGTGGATGCGGAATCTTCAGAACCGATTGAAAAAATTACTGTTTATGGTGAAAAGATTGAGCGTAGCCTGAAGGATACGACGTCATCTATTTCAGTGATTGATAAGGAAACCCTCGATAGCGGCCAATACCAATCAACCTCAAGTGCCTTATCTGAGGTGCCGAACGTGGTGGTGTTATCCGGCTCTGTGCCCGATATTCGTGGGGTTTCTGGTAATGGTTCGGCCTCCGGATTTAACTCTTTCACCGGTGGGGCTCGTGCGCGGGTATCAACCTTAGTCGATGGTGTGGCGGAGCCTTTTGTTGCTGATCTTACGGGTGATACTGGGCTGTGGGATATTCAACAAATTGAGGTTTTCCGTGGTCCGCAATCGACGATTAATGGTCGTAACAGCATTGGCGGTACGGTATTTATTAAAACCGAAGATCCGACCTTCGATTGGCAGGGCGCGGCTCGCGTGGGTTATCGCAATCAAGATAACTTTATCGACAGTGCAGTGATGCTCTCAGGCCCCATCCTCGATGATGAGTTAGCATTTAGGGTGAGCGGGCAAAATGTGACGGGCGAAACCTACAATAAAGGCTTGGAATACGAGACGAATCCCGCCACATTTGATCAAAATGAACTCATTACCAATCGCTGGCGCGGCAAATTTTTGTGGCAACCGAGCGCAATTGAAGACCTAAAAGTGCTCTACAGCTTTTCATACAATGATGAGAAAGGTGACTCAGGGCGTAACTATTTTACCGGTGACGATCCATGGGCATATAAGCCGATTTCCCAACGTTATATCGAGACTAAATCGACAACTCACTCAGTGAAAGTGGATTATGACCTCGGGGAAGGGCAAGCCCTCGATCTGATAGTCGCCTATATGGATTACGATTGGGGCTTTGAAACCTATGAGCCTCTCGTGACTGCCCAGCAATATGTGGATATGGAGGACAAGAGTTATACCGTAGATGGCAAATATAGCTTTGGCCTCAAAGACAAAGATTTCAACGGTTTTGTTGGTTTAGCCTATTTTAAACGTAGCCAAGATTTTGGTAGTACTGGCAGCTCAATCTATAGTGGTGATGACAGCACTAAGTCAGCCTCCGTTTATGGTGAAGTCACCTATGGGCTCGCCGACTCGATCTGGATTACTGTTGGTGGCCGCGTGATGCGTGAGGAGCAATTACGTAACTTCAACATGCGCTATCAAGGTAGTCTACTTGAGGAAAAACTCGATGACGCCAATACCGTTACCCTGCCGAAGTTAGTGCTGCAATACGCGCTGAATGATAATACCACCTTAGCGGCCAGTGTTCGTCGTGGTTATAACTCGGGTGGTGGCGCGCTGTCTTTGGTGGAAAGCGAGTATTACTACTACGATGAAGAGTTTGTAAATACCTATGAACTGAGTAGCCGTAGCGCATTTGCCAATGGCGATGTCAACTTAAGTGCTAATATCTTCTACAACGATTTTGATGGTTATCAAGCGTCTAATAGCGCCCGCAAAATTACCAATATCGATAAAGCCGTCAGTTACGGTATTGAAGCCGAATTCAGCGCCATGTTAACTGAAAACTGGCAGTTTATTTCGGGCGTAGGTTTACTCGATAGCGAAATCAAGCAAGCCGACCCTAGCTATGGGGATATTATCGGTAATCAGTTGAACTCAGCCCCGCACATCACTGCTAATGCTGGATTCAAGTATTGGATGAATGATGCGTTCTCTTTCGGTTTTTCAGGCAACTATGTTGGCGAGTATTTTGCGGATATTAATAATACCGAATCTAGAATAGCGGGTGATTATGTCGTGGCGCGTGTGAGCCTTGATTATCAAACCGATAGCTGGAGAGTTAGCGGCTTTGTCAACAACCTGTTTGATGAGCAAGCGTTGACGGTAAATGAACCCGCCAGCCGCAGTTACCCCGATGGTTATGCCGCGATTATCGATCCCAGAAATATCGGTGTCTCTGTGATGTATCGCTTCTAATCGCTCGAGTTAACGCACTTATTTTACCCATAAAAAAACCTCCACAAATACAGTGGAGGTTTTTTATTTTCAGCGACTTTTACTCTTTATATTTCAACGTGCCGTTAGCTTTGATTTCGTCGTACCACAGGTTGTGGTGTTGGGTTGCCCAGTTTTCATCACAATAACCAGACACCATACACTCCATACCGCCTTCTGACATTACCGTTGCCATGAAGATATGCACGATAGAGAAAGCACAGATCACGATGGCGCTCACTGAGTGCAATACCAGCGCGATTAAGCTTAAGGTGCGGCTTGGTTCGAAAAGATTTGGGAACAGTAACAACATGCCAGATGCTGAAATGATTAACCCGAACAGGGCAAAGGCCCAGAACCACATTTTTTCACCGGCGTTGGCAAAGCCTGCATCAGGGTGTTTACCTTTGAATGGACCAAAGTTGATGTAACCACCAACAACCAGGAACCACTTCACGTCGTACATTTTTGGCAGCTGGTTCTTCGCCCATAACACTGTCATCAATGCCCAGCCGATCATAAACGGAATCGCCATCACATCATGGATTTGCTTAGCGCCATAGACGATAGCTTCCCAGATGCCTTCGCCCAACCAAGGTTGGAAGAAGAAGCGACCTGCTAATAAGGTTAAGCCCGTTAATATCAATAGTAAGCACGGAATCGCACCTAACCAGTGAATAGAAACGTCGAATTTAGACCAGCGATGCACTAACTTGCCTGAAAAACCATGGTGTAGCTTAGAAATGCCGTTCACCTTGATAAATAAGACAAAGATAATGATCATGCCGAATAGCGCTGCCATTAAAGCCGGCGCTAACCAGTCGCTACGTAGCTCCAACACCCGTAGATCATAAGTATTGATCGGCTGTGCGTGGAACTCGCTTTGTGAGGTAGTGTATCCCGTCGCGCCATCCTTCAGCTGTGCCCAAATTTGGGCATCAGAGGCTTGAGGTTGGATCGCCTGTCCATCACCACCATTGGCTAGACACACGGCACTAAATAGCAGTGCTATGGCTAAACCTATGTGTTTGAACCATTTGTTCATCATACATCCTCTCTCGCTTAGTGGCGCCTGCAAGCAGGCACCAAGCTAAGTCTGTGGACAGATCCTGTGACCTGAATTAATTCCAAGCCGCGTTTTTAGCACCACGGTAAGCCACGCGCTCACGGAAGATGTTCGAAACAACTTCTGCATCACCCGCTAATAAGGCTTTAGTGGCGCAGAGTTCTGCGCACATTGGCAGTTTGCCTTCAGCAATACGGTTTGAACCGTACTTCTGGCGCTCTGCCTCTGAGTGGTTTTCTTCTGGGCCACCGGCACAGAAGGTACATTTATCCATCTTACCGCGGCTACCAAAGGCACCTTTTTTCGGGAACTGTGGTGCGCCAAATGGGCAGGCGTACAAGCAGTAACCACAACCGATACAGGCATCTTTGTTATGTAGCACAATGCCGTCATCGGTTCTGTAGAAGCAGTTTGCTGGGCAAACCGCCATACATGGTGCATCTGAGCAATGCATACAGGCGACAGAGATTGATGCCTCACCTGGTTGACCATCGTTGATGGTTACCACGCGGCGGCGTTGGATACCCCACTCGAGAGCGGAGTCGTTTTCGTTTTTACATGCGGTGACACAGCCGTTACATTCGATGCAGCGCTTGGTATCACACAAAAATTTCATTGTAGCCATAGTGGCAATTCTCCTAGCTTAAGCTGCACTTACGCTTTAACGATCTGACAGAGCGACGCTTTGGTTTCCTGCATTTGGGTCACAGGGTCATAACCATAGGTCAGTGCTGTGTTACAGGATTCACCGATAACGTAAGGCACTGTGCCCTCAGGGTAGTTAGGCGCTAAGCTTTCGCCGTGCATCACACCCGCAAAGTGGTAAGGCATAAAGGTCACACCTGGTTTAACGCGTGGCGTTACCATGGCTTGTACTTTAATGCGGCCACCTTCGGCGCCCTCTAACCATACAAACTCACCGTTGCGGATACCGCGGTCGGCAGCGTCGCCTGGGTTGATTTCAACAAACATTTCCTGTTGAAGCTCAGCCAGCCATGGGTTAGAACGAGATTCTTCACCACCACCTTCATATTCCACTAAACGACCAGAGGTCAGTACTAATGGATATTTACCGCTGAAGTCTTTCTCTTGGATTGACTTGTACAGTGTTGGTAGACGATGAACTTGCATATCGTCGTAGGTTGGGTACTTAGCGACTAAGTCACGGCGTGCGGTGTATAACGGCTCGCGGTGCACAGGTACTTGGTCTGGGAAGGTCCAAACGATACAGCGGGCTTTGGCGTTACCAAATGGGATACAACCGTGCTTAATTGCCACGCGCACGATACCGCCTGACAGGTCAGTCTTCCAGTTTTTACCTTCGGCTTCGGCTTTTTCCTCGGCAGTCAGATCATCCCACCAGCCCAATTGCTTGAGCATATCGGCAGTAAACTCAGGATAACCATCTTGGATTTCCGCACCTTTAGAGTAAGTGCCATCCGCCAAAATGCTTTGACCGTTGTATTCAACACCATAACGAGCACGGAAGTTACCGCCGCCGTCTTTTACGTGTTTGGCTTGGTTATACAGAATTTGGGTACCAGGATGTTTAGCTTCTGGTGTACCCCAACATGGCCAAGGTAAACCGTAGGTTTCGCCCTTCGCAGGCCCCCCTGCGGCTTCAAGCGTTTTATTGCTGAAGGTGCCCCAGTTTTGGGTGTGTAACTTGATACGCTCAGGGCTTTGACCTGTCATACCGATAGTCCACATACCGCGGTTAATTTCGCGAGTAATGTCTTCGATTACTGGTAAGCCGTTTTCTTTGGCGATGCGTTTAGTGTACTGCTCGTCAATACCGAGTTTTTGCGCTAAACGGTACATGATTTCGATGTCGGTTTTTGACTCGAATAAAGGTTGGATAACCTGCTCACGCCATTGGATAGAACGGCCTGAGTTAGACACTGAACCTTGTGTTTCAAACTGAGTCGCAGCAGGTAACAGATACACGCCATTCTTACGACGGTGCATAACACCTGCCATTGTTGGGAATGGGTCGACAACGACGACTGTATCCATCTTGTCTAAGGCATCACGCACTTCACGTTGACGGGTTTCAGTGTTGACCGATTGACCCCAGAAGAAGGCCATACGGATATTGTCTTTCTGAGCCAGTTTGCTCTTGTCTTCTAACACGCCATCGTGCCAGCGAGAACAAGGAATGCCTGGAGTGGTCATTGGATCTTTGCCTAAGTAGGCGTTTTGATCGAAACGGCTCTTCACCCATTCCATATCCAGATCCCACACGTGGGTCCAGTGAGTCCAAGCCGCAGAGGTTAAACCGTAGTAACCTGGTAAGTTATCGAATAACAGACCTAAGTCAGTCGCACCTTGTACGTTATCGTGACCACGGAAAATGTTAGTACCGCCACCAGATACGCCCATGTTACCTAAGGCTAATTGCAGAATACAGTAAGCACGAGTGTTAGCGTTACCGACGTGATGCTGAGTACCACCCATACACCAAATCACAGTACCAGGACGATTATCGGCCATCAGTTTAGCGGCTTGATAAACCACTTCTTCGCTTACGCCAGTGATATCCGCCACTTCTTTTGGCGGGAATTTTTTCACTTCTCTGCGGATACTTTCCATCTCGAATACGCGATGTTTGATAAAGGTTTTATCTTCCCAACCGTTTTCGAAAATGTGCCACAACATACCGTAGATAAACGGAATATCAGTACCAGGACGAATTGCACAGTGCAGATCTGAGTGCGCTGCTGTGCGAGAGAAACGTGGATCAACGACGATGATTTTCGCGTTATTTTTCTCTTTAGCGATCAGAATGTGTTGCATTGAAACCGGATGCGCTTCCGCTGGGTTTGCCCCGATCAGGAAGATAGCATTGGCATTCTGAATATCGTTGAAAGAGTTAGTTTGCGCACCGTAACCCCAAGTGTTAGCAACACCGGCTACCGTGGTAGAGTGACAAATACGAGCAGAGTGGTCGACGTTGTTTGTGCCCCACATGGCCGCCAGTTTGCGGTACATATAGCAGCCTTCGTTAGAAAACTTAGCGCTACCCATGAAGTACACTGAGTCTGGGCCAGATTCTTTACGAATGTTGAGCATTTGGTCGCCCACTTCGTTAATCGCATCTTCCCAAGAGATTTTTTTCCACTTGCCATCAACCAATTTCATTGGGTATTTCAGGCGTTTTTCACCGTGGCCATGCTCACGCAGTGCAGCACCTTTAGCGCAGTGACCGCCGGCGTTGAATGGGTGATCAAATGCGGGTTCCTGACCTGTCCATACACCGTTTTGTACTTCGGCATATAGACCGCAACCGACGGCACAGGCACTACAAATCGTACGTTTAACTTCGATAGGCGCATCGTGCGGTACATCTTTGGCTTCTGCGCGGCGCATCATGCCAGTACCCATCAGAGAAGCGGCTGCGATACCACCGGTAGCAATACCTGCTTGCTTCATAAATTGACGACGGCTAATGCCTAACGTCGGTTTGTCGGCCACTTTGGCGACATCGGACTTGCGAGTTAACTTCATCGCTGACTTCTCCTAGATTAGCTACGCAGGCTATCGTAATAGCTGATAATGTGCGCAGTTTCGTGGTAACCCTTAGGTTCTTTAGTTGTTACCTTGCTGCTCTCGCTGGCTTGGGCTGCACTGATGCCGGTAGCGGCAATTGCGGCGCCGGCTACGCTGCCAACGGTGAGTGCTTTAAGCAAAGAACGGCGAGTTAAATCGCTAGGTTGTTGCTTCATGCTGACTCCTGAAATAGGGATTATGGTTCTTGGGATGGCGCGACTTTTCGAGGAGTGGTGCTTGTTATCAAAAAGTGAAGATTAGAGGTGAAAAAGATAATAAAATCATCTTGCTTGCCGTTAATCATCGCGCGTGACGGCAATATAGTAGGAAAAGATTGAGTAGGATTTGATCTAGAACAGTTTGCGGTAACAGAAGATGATACGCCAATCCAAAAGCGTTAACTTGCTCATGCTTTGGCGGTTTATTTGAGATGACAAAATTGCCCGATTTCTACTTCAAAACAAAATGTTTGTTAATAAGTTGTTAGTTTGGTTTGGATGAAAAAACACCCCGCAGTGCGAGGTGTTTTTATCGGGTTAAGTATAACCCCTTGCGTTAGTCTTTATAACGCAGACTGCCGTTGGCTTTGATTTCGTCATACCATAAATTGTGGTGCTGGATTGCCCAGTTTTCATCACAATAGCCTGACTTCATGCATTCCATACCACCTTCACTGAGCACAGTTGCCATCCAAATATGCACAATAGTAAAGGCAATCAGGATAACGGCACTGATCGAGTGGATCAGCAGCGCGCCCATCGAGGCTTCACGGGGTAGGTCTAAGCCGGGTAATACCAACATGATGCCAGACACACTGATAAACAGCCCGAATAGGGTCAGTGTCCAGAACCACATTTTCTCACCGGCGTTGGCAAAACCACTGTCAGGGTGTTTACCTTTGAATGGGCCAAAGTTGATATAGCCACCGACCACTAAGAACCATTTAAGATCGTACATCTTAAAGGTTTGAAGTGGCATCCATTTCACTACGCAGACAATCCACGCCATGATAAAGACGGGGCCAGCCCAGTCATGTACAGTTTTACTACCGTAGATCAGTGGTGCCCAGATATCTGGCCCAAGCAGTTCCTGCACGACATGCTTACCGAGCATAATAGTTAAGCCAGTAAACATCAGTGCAAGACAGCTAATTGCCATGATCCAATGGATCCACAAATCTGCCTTTGACCAACGTACAACCATCTTGCCCGAGAAACCGTGGCTGAGTTTTGAAGGACCATTCACCAGATAAAACAGTAAGAAAGCACCAAACACACCCGTCACGGCCAAGGCCATAATCGGGGTGATATATTGATTCCTTATTTCTTTACCTTGGTTACCGGCAACGTTAATCAATACCCCAGTTTCGACCCCTTTGGCCGTGGTATAGCCAGTTTCACCTGACTTTACCGCACGCCACAGATCGGCTTCGCTGGTTTGCGCTTTCGCCTGCTGTTGGCTCGATTGCTGATCACTTGCCAGTACTGAGCCTGCGCTCATGACTGAGCCAAGTCCCAATCCCATCACGAGTACCATCAGAGCAAACAGACTGCGCAGTGATTTGTTTAACTGTTTGTTTAACATTTTCACTCCTTGCCAGAGGTTAGGGATCACTCCCTAACCTTCACTCTGCTTAGTTAATCTCACCGGTTTTTGGGTTGTAGCCCCAAATCACGTTAGGATTGCCTCGAGATGCCATACGTTGACGGTAAATGTTTGATACCACTTCCGCATCACCCGCGAGCAGTGCTTTAGTTGCACAAAGCTCTGCACACATAGGTAGCTTGCCTTCAGCAATACGGTTGGCACCGTATTTCTTATGCTCGGCTTCGGAGAAGGTTTCTTCTGGGCCACCGGCGCAGAAGGTACACTTATCCATTTTACCGCGGCTACCAAAGGCGGTTTTCTTCGGAAATTGCGGTGCACCGAATGGACAGGCATAGAAGCAGTAACCACAACCGATACAGGTATCTTTGTTGTGCAGCACAATGCCATCGTCAGTACGGTAGAAACAATCTGCCGGACATACGGCCATGCAAGGAGCGTCGGTACAGTGCATACATGCGACTGAAATCGATGCTTCACCTGGTTGACCATCGTTAATTGTCACCACGCGGCGACGTTGAATACCCCACTCCAGCGCGGAGTCGTTTTCGTTTTTACATGCTGTGACGCAGCCGTTACACTCGATGCAGCGTTTGGTGTCACACAAAAATTTCATGACTGCCATAATGGCTTATCTCCTCATCAAGTTGGTTAGGCTTTGCTTATCTGGCACAAGCTGGACTTCGTTTCTTGCATCTGAGTCACAACGTCATAGCCGTAAGTTAAAATGGTGTTTGCCGACTCACCTATCACATAAGGCACTGTGCCTTCTGGATAGTTTTTCGCTAGGCTTTCGCCTTCAAATACCCCTGCGAAGTGGTACGGCATAAAACATTCACCCGGTACAACCCGTGGCGTCACCATTGCCTTCACTGTGATCTTGGCGCCTTCAGGGCTATGAACGAAGACATTGTCACCGTCACGAATACCACGGTCAGCAGCGTCTGCCGGGTTCATTTCGATAAACATTTCTTGTTGTAGCTCGGCTAACCAAGGGTTAGAACGAGATTCTTCACCACCACCTTCGTATTCCACTAAACGACCAGAGGTCAGTGTCAGTGGGAAACCTTGGGTAAAGTCCTTATCCTGAATCGACTTATAAAGTGTCGGTAGACGCGCAACCATACGGTCTTCGTAGGTTGGGTACTTAGCGACTAAGTCACGACGAGGAGTGTAGAGTGGTTCGCGATGCAGTGGGATATCATCTGGGAAAGTCCAAACGATACAACGTGCTTTCGCGTTACCGTAGGGAATACAGCCATGTTTAATGGCAACACGTTGAATGCCGCCAGAAATATCTGTCTTCCAGTTTTTGCCTTCAGCGTGTTTTTTCTCTTCTTCGGTTAAATCGTCCCACCAACCCAATTGCTTGAGCATATCGGCGGTAAATTCGGGGTAACCATCTTGGATTTCACTACCCTTAGAGTAAGTGCCTTCAGCAAGAATATTGACGCCATTGTGCTCAACACCATAGCGGGCGCGGAAGTTACCACCACCATCTTTAACATGTTTGGCTTCGTTATACAGAATTTGGGTGCCAGGGTGTTTCATCTCTGGCGTGCCCCAACATGGCCATGGTAAGCCATAGGTCTCACCTTTGGCTGGACCTCCCGGTGCTTCTAGGCTGTCAGCATTAAAAGTACCCCAGTTTTCTTGGTGCATTTTTAAGCGTTCTGGGCTATGTCCTGTGTAGCCGATTGTCCACATACCTTTGTTAAATTCGCGGGTAATATCTTCAATCAATGGCTCATCACCATTGACTTTGATTTGTTTGAACAGTTCTTTATCTATGCCTACTTTCTTAGCGAGTTTGCACATGATCACGTGATCTGGCAGTGATTCGAACAGCGGCTCTATCACCTTCGAACGCCATTGAACCGAGCGGTTTGTGGCTGACACTGAGCCGTAGGTTTCAAACTGAGTCGCAGCGGGTAGTAGATACACCCCATCCTTACGTTGATGCATCACGCCTGCCATGGTTGGGAATGGGTCCACAACCACCACAGTATCCATTTTATTCAGTGCTTCACGTACTTCGCGGCCACGGGTTTCAGTGTTGACCGATTGCCCCCAGAAGAACGCTAAACGAATATTGTCCTTTTGCGCGATTTTGGTTTTATCTTCAAGTACGCCATCGTGCCAGCGAGAGCAGGGGATACCGGTTGAAGTTTGTGGTGTTTGACCTAAGTATTCGCCTTGGTCGAAACGGCTTGCCACCCATTTAGGATCGAGATCCCACACATTGGCCCAGTGGTTCCATGCTGCAGTGGTTAAACCGTAATAACCGGGTAAGTTATCGAATAACAAACCAAAGTCAGTTGCACCTTGTACGTTATCGTGGCCACGGAAAATGTTAGTACCACCACCAGGAACCCCCATGTTACCTAAAGCTAATTGCAATAAGCAGTATGAGCGGGTATTGGCATTACCGACGTGGTGCTGAGTACCACCCATACACCAAATAATGGTGCCGGGTTTGGTTTCAGCCATCATCTTGGCAACACGATACATTTGTGCCTTAGGTACGCCCACTACGTTTTCAACTTCTTCTGGGGTGTACTTTTTCACTTCTTCGCGGATACGTTCCATGCCGTAAACACGATGCTTGATAAATTCTTTATCTTCCCAGCCATTTTCAAAAATGTGCCATAACAGGCCATAAATGAACGGAATATCGGTACCTGGGCGGATATGCACGTACTCATCAGACTTAGCCGCAGTACGGGTGAAACGAGGATCAACGACAATAATTTTGGCGCCGCGCTCTTTACCAATCAAAATATGTTGCATTGCAACTGGATGAGCTTCACTTGGGTTTGCCCCAATAAACATGATGCACTTAGAGTTGCGAATATCGTTAATCGAGTTAGTTTGCGCACCGTAGCCCCAAGTGTTTGCAACACCGGCTACTGTGGTAGAGTGACAAATACGGGCTGAGTGGTCGACGTTGTTCGTGCCCCACAATGCGGCAAATTTGCGATATAAATAAGCCTGTTCATTTGAGAACTTAGCACTACCCATAAAGTAGATAGAATCTGGACCTGATTCTTGACGAATCGCCATCATCTTATCGCCCACTTCATTGATGGCTTGATCCCAAGAGATCTTCTTCCACTTACCGCCTTCTAACTTCATTGGGTATTTCAGGCGTTTTTCGCCATGGCCGTGCTCACGCAGAGCAGCACCTTTAGCACAGTGGCCGCCTTGGTTGAATGGATGGTCAAATGCGGGTTCTTGGCCTGTCCACACACCGTTTTGTACTTCAGCATAGATACCACAACCCACAGCGCAGTGAGAGCAAATGGTACGCTTAACTTCAGTCGGTGCATTGTGGGGGATATCTTTGGCTTCTGCTTTACGCATCATGCCAGTACCTAGCATTGACGCTGCAGCAATACCACCAGTGGCAAGACCTGCCGATTTTAAAAATTGGCGACGATTGAGACCGAGGGCGGGCGCTTTAGGCTCGACAACTTGGTCTGTTTTGCGGGTTAATCGCATCACACACACTCCTCTGGTTAGTTGTTCAACGACGCATAGTAATTACGGATATGGTCGGTTTCGCGATAGTTGTCACTCTTAGGTTCGCTTGGGGCAACAGTGGGGGTCGCAGCCAATGCTTGGCTACTCACAGTCGCTACCGCGCCAGCCGCACTGCCGAGTGCTAATGCTTTGAGCAGTTGACGGCGGCGCATGTCGGAAGCTTGCTTCTTCATAGTGTCTCCTTGTGTTACTAAATGAGGTGATACAAACCACGACCACCTCGGTTACTGTGGAAGCCTAAGCTTCCTTTTTGTGGCAAAGGTGAACGTTAAGTCCACCTTTGCCTATCAAACTTATATGCGATAGACAGCAAGATACTGCTCGCAAATTAGCTAAAGTTTAGTTCATTAATTCCGCTTGTTTTTCGATATCGCTGGCAGCGGGTTGTAGCTCCGCACTGCCAGGGCAATTCACAGGAATGTCTAAACTGAGTTGCTCAAACTCGGTGGCTTCCATCTCGAAAAACGCTTTAGCAAGCTGAGCGACCGTAGCGTAAAAGGCGGCACTAGGTGCTTTACCTAGGTTGTCGCAGAAGCGCTGAATCCAACTGCCAATATGGCGTTGGTAAAACGCTAGTTGACGATAACCTGGAGCCTCAAGAATTAATGTGCCCATCACTTCACACAGAGCAGCCACATGATCTTCGGGCTCTTTGACGTTTTCTTCGCGCTCAAAACCGAGTTGCATCAAGTCTTGGCGCAGCAGTGCTAAGGGTTTGTCCATTAATGAGCCAGTCATAAACCAACTGCCATAGGGCAAGATTTCGCCACAACCCACACCGAGGAACAGTGCAAAATACTCATCTTCTAATTGTTCACTGCTGAATTGCTTTGCAGCCAGTTGTACAGATAACCAAGCCTTGGTCATCTCATTGTCTTCATTGGCATCGATTTCAAGGTTGGCCAAAAATTGCAGCAGCTCAGGGCTAGGATGGCGACGCAAAAGGGCGGCTAACAGTTGATAGATATCGGCTCTCAACTGATCGTTTTCTGATACTTGTCTTACTGATTCGGTCATAGCGGATCTCTTATCGCAGTTGCTTTTCAGGATCTTGAAGAATGTCTTCAAACATGTCTTTTACCCGGCAATCACCACACATTTTCAAGCGTTCAATATTGGCTGAAAATGCACTGTGCGCGCCGACCATATCCAGCATCCGATGCACCATAGATTGGGTCGCAAAAGGAGAGCCGCAGCGAATACATTCGAACGGGGCTTCTTCTTTCAGGGTTTGTAATTGCTGACGAGCAGCTTTATCAAAGTTAATTTGTGGCGTCAGGCTGATGACCTTTTCAGGGCAAGCCGCCTCACATAAGCCACATTGCACACAGTTTTGCTCAATAAAGTGTAGTGCAGGTTTGTCGCCACCATCTTGTAATGCCATGGTGGGGCAAATCGCCACGCAGGACATACAGAGCGTACATTTCTCGACATTGACGCTGACGTTGCCGTAGGGAACGTTGTTGATACTTAAACAGCTGTTGATTTCACCCGCTTGGCTGTTTAGATGGTCAATCGCATCAAACAGAGTGTTACGTTTGCTGGTGGACGCAAAAGCGCCGGGCACAATCACTGGCCAATCGAGGCTGATGTCGAGCACAGGCTCCAAATTCGCCAGCATGCTTGGGTCGATAAGACTCAAGCGCTGCGGTTGACCCATTTCATCTAAAATGCTGTTGGCTAAAGCCAGTTCACCTTTCAACATTTGTGTGAGCGTAGGGGCAGTTGCCTCGGTATTGAGGATTAACACTTGGCGTGCGCCCCAAGCTAGTGAAGCTAACCAATGGTCAATGCTGGCAACGGTGATTTCTTCGAGGGCGACAGGGAGCACATCCCCGGCTAAGTCGTCCCCTATCAAGCTCGCGCCAACCGCGTTGTCGTGGAACAATATCACTGGTGCTGTTTGCGCTTGCTCACGGTAACGACTGATGATTTTATTCAGGTAAGAATGCAGTGCCTGTGGGGTCGGTAAGTCATAACTAATGGCCCCCGTTGGGCAGGCACTCGAGCAGCTGCCAGCGCCGTGGCAAAGGTAGGGGTCGACCTCAATTTTTTTAGCGACACTACTAATCGCATCAGCTGGGCAGAAGTTGAGGCAACGGTTACAGCCGTTGATACCGTTGCGGTCATGGGCGCACAGGTCGGCATTAATTTTGACGTAGCGAGGTTTATCAAATTGGCCAACCAGTTCGGGGAGTTGCTCTAGTGCATCGGCGAGCTTTATGTCGTCTTGGCCAACATAGAAATACCCCGGTGGTAGCATTTCGAGATTCAAGCAAGGTGTGCTGCTTAAATCGAGTATCAAATCAAAGTGCGGTTTACGAATGGCGACAACACTTAATTCCGCTGCAACGTTTTGATGCTCAACGCTAACTTGGAACTGCCCTAAAAATCCTTTAATACCGATCAGTTTGTTGTAGTAACTTTCGACATTCGTGGCGGCAGCCATCACCTGCTCAAGGTGTGCTTCATCTTGGCTGGTAATGGCTTCGTTCGCTAAAATGACGCGGCTTGCCATAGTGGACAATTTGTCCGCTGCGAGGCGTGCGAGATCCTCAGGGCCAATAATTAGCACTGTGCCTTCAGTGGTGTAACTCACTGTTGGCGGGATCAGATTCTGTAAAATCTGTGTTTGGGCTAACACATTTTGCCGCGCTTGTTTTAGCGCAGCCTGGGTTTGATTGGTTGTCAAATGAGTGCTCACATTGCGTTCCTGAACAGTACGTTGGCTGCTCTTTTATCGCTGTTTTGTTACAGATTCAGGCATTGATTTGATACTAAGTCATTGCCTTTTCTGCTTTTATCTAAGTTTTGTACTCTTAGTACAGCAATTCACATACCAAAGTTATAGACATAAAAATTAGCTAAACTGACATTAAACAACTGGCTTTTGCATCTGAGCTAATGGCTCTGGTGCATTTTGGGGTAGGTCATCAGTCTCCCCATCCAAATTGTCCGCAATCGGTATGGTGGCTAATTCGGTTTCGATATCACTGTTTTTTGATTCGATGGTATTTTCTGCACCGATCACTACATCGTCTGGTGTTGAGGTCGGTTCGATCTCTGATTCTTCACTGTCTTTGGTGATATAGCGGAATACTTTCTGGGCTAATTCAGCTGAGACTTCGCGTGTTAGTTTCGGTTGGTTGCTGTAATCAAGAGCATATTCCAAAAGACCATCTATCTCATTGAAATGCGGTTGTTTCCAAAGGGCGCGTAGCGCTGCCGTTTTTGCTGCTGGGTCAACATTCGCCCCCATAAACTGAGCGAAACTGCCACCAATCTCAATCTCGTCAGGATTAGGGAGATCTTCTGCCGTGAGGATGCGATGAGGGTCTTCATTTGCCTGGCTAAGCGCATCTTGTGATTCTTGCGCAGCGGTAGGCTCTTGAGTGATCTCTTCTGCCTTATTATCAACAAGTTCTTCCGCAGTCGTTTGCGTTTTAACAGCGGCTTCTTCAGCTGCCACTTGCTCACGACGTTGACTCCAACGGCTAAAAAAACCGTTTGCCTTTGGGGTTGAATCAGTCATTAGTCCCTCCGCAATGGATCGTGGCTTGGACCTTGATTTTTACGGTGATCGACATGCTTACGACGATAAGCAGCGATTTCAACTTCACCATATTGAGTGATAAAGGCTTCGATCCAACAGGCAATCGCTTCAGGCATTAGCGTGTTGATTACGGGCGTATTGCCTTCAAGACAGCCCGCAGCAACATTTTGATCTGCCGAAAGTAAC
Source organism: Shewanella sp. POL2 (assembly GCF_000282755.1). Taxonomy (NCBI): domain Bacteria; kingdom Pseudomonadati; phylum Pseudomonadota; class Gammaproteobacteria; order Alteromonadales; family Shewanellaceae; genus Shewanella; species Shewanella sp. POL2. The sequence continues at coordinate 2,933 of NZ_AKZL01000050.1, read as the reverse complement.
GCGGGTACCCAAGTACCGTCTGCCATTTCATCACAGACTAAGTACAACATCGCATTGTCCATATCGAGGTTGATGCGGTAACTGGCGCGCTCATCTTTGTGCAGCTCTAGCAGTACTAAGGTCGCTCCTTCGGGGGCTTCGTGGGTTGTGGGAAGTAAATGATCGATTTCCCATTGTACTGAGGTCCAACGACCCACCTGTTTCTCTACTTTTTTGAGTGAAACGTACATGGGCCAAACACTAGTAGTATGTTGCATTGTCTCTCCGTTTCAACCGTAAGGGAGATAAGCCTTAGCATCCGGCGCTATTTCCCCTGCTTATCGTGATAAAAGGTCACTGCAATATTAATGCCATTAAACAGGGGGAATTAGTTTGAAGTGGATCATCAAAATAGGGTTAAAAGCGAGACATTTTGTCTGAGTGGACATTTTGTCTGAGACATTTTGGTGCGCCAGAATGTTTCGTATTGCGACGGATCACGCATTTAGCCCTGAGTTTTATACCTAGGTATAAATATTGCTATGCTGATGCCATCACTCGTAAAGCGGTAACATTATGATTTCTGATAACAGTTCTAATATTGCTCAGCAGATGCTCGCCAATGACCATCCTTCTCTACCCAAGCGAAGCTTTTCCTTTGTAAAAACTCAAGCTGAAGTGCCGTTAACTATTGCCGTCAAAGCAGTGGATGAGTCAGGAGTCGTTATTGATAAGCATGTTGCCTGTGAGCGACCTTTAACGGTTTATCTGAACTGGCGCCCGATAGTGACCCTGATGACATTGGGGGCAAAGCCTGAGTCATTAGCTCTTGGTTATCTTAAAAATCAGGGTTTTATCTCGGATGTTGCTCAATTAGAGTCTGTAATTGTTGATTGGGATGTGAATTCTGCCGCGGTATTAACGCATGAGCAAACCGCCGATCTCGAACAAAAGTTATCTGAAAAAACCGTTACATCTGGCTGTGGTCAAGGGACTGTATATGGCAGTTTTATGCAGGATTTAGATGGTATTCAGCTACCTACTCCAAGCCTTAAGCAGAGTACGCTCTACAGCTTGCTCAAAAACATCAATGAATATAATGAGACCTACAAAAATGCAGGTGCAGTGCACGGCTGTGGTGTTTGTGAAGCTGACCAGATCCTTGCTTTTGTAGAAGATGTTGGCCGTCATAACGCGGTGGATACCTTGGCGGGGGATATGTGGTTGGCACAGGATCGGGGCGATAACAAAATCTTCTATACCACAGGACGGTTAACCTCAGAGATGGTGATTAAGGTCGCCAAAATGGGGATACCCGTATTGCTGTCGCGAAGTGGTGTAACGCAGATGGGTCTGGAGCTTGCCCAAAAACTTGGTATCACGATTATTGCTCGGGCCAAAGGACGTCACTTTTTGGTCTACCACGGCAGTGAAAATCTCGAATTTGATGTGAATACCAACTCCGATAAATAGCGACCTTATCAGATAGCGACCGGACTCAAAAGAGATAGACGACAAGGATATAAGATGACATCCGCCAGTGAATTGATTTACATGAGCGCGAAGCAAGTTGCTGAGTATTTAGATCTTAATGAGAAAAAGGTTTACGCGATGGCGAATGACCGAATTCTCCCCGCAACAAAAATCACCGGCAAATGGTTATTCCCTAAGGTGCTGATTGACCGCTGGGTGATGGACTCCTGCCATAGCGGTATGTTAACTGACAGACTATTGATTACTGGTAGTGATGATCCTCTGTTGTCAATGTTAGTGGCGCGTTTGATGGCGCAGGTTGGTAGTCGTGAGCTTATTAGTTACAGTGCAACAGGCTCTCGTTTGGGGTTGGAGTTATTAGCTAAGGGCTATGCTGATGTGTGTACCTTGCACTGGGGGAGTATGGAAGATAGAAATATCCGTCATCCAGCATTGCTTAAAGGTTATCAAAACCACCAACAATGGATCATGGTGCACGGCTATTCCCGTCAGCAAGGCTTGATCATGCGCACCGATATGCACCACAGATGTCAAGAAGAGGATAAAGTTCTCAGTTTGCCTTGGCGCTGGGTCAGTCGCCAAGGCGGCGCTGGCAGTCAGCAGCATCTAGAGCAGTGGCTATTAAAGCAAGGTGCACGTTTAGATCAGCTTAATATCATACTCACAGCTTATAGTGAGCGTGAACTTGCAGGCTATATTGCACGTGGAGATGCAGATATTGGTTTTGGTTGTCAGTCTGTTGCTTTAGAGAGCGGTTTAAGCTTTGTGCCACTGATCAGGGAGTCCTTCGACTTTGTGATGCCACAAAGTATTTACTTTCGCAGGCAGCTACAACAATTGTTTACTATGTTAAGCAGTGGGCATACTCGGCAAATGGCGGCTCTTTTAGGGGGGTATGATCTTACCGATTGCGGACAGCTTCTTTGGAGTGCAAGTTAAGTACCTATATATGTACGTATAAGTGCATCACTACACGCTACTTTATAGCTTATATATGTATAAAGTAGCGGCTGACACTAATAGCCTTCATCTTGCTTAATCATGTAGAGCTCCAAATTTACCGCCTCATTTATTCTTTCTTCTATCTTTAGCACACACTCGTTTACTCAATAAAGGCTCGCTGTTAGGTTTGTATTGCGCATAAATCCAGCGTTTGTGGATAACTCTGGGTATAACGAGTGTGTAGGTTGTGCCTAGCTTGGGTGTAACAATCTATTTGAAAATTAATCATAAAAACACGAAAAAAGCGCTTGCACAAAAAGTTTTGCTGCCTATAATGCGCATCCACTGACACGGCAGACAGCGAAAGCTAACGCGGTTACAGTGCGAATCGAATGCAGAATGTGCAGTTGATTCGAAAGCCTCAAGAAGTTTGCAAAAACGCCTTGACGCGACAAGGGAAATGCGTAGAATACGCAGCCCTGACCCAGTGAGCGGTAACGTAAGCGATGAGGTCAAAC